>NZ_JBDKSX010000028.1:0-66985 GCF_039680435.1 Mizugakiibacter sp.
TGACCGCCGACCACGCCGGCCTGGTCAGCACGCTGGCGATGTACCGCCTGGAATATGCCGGCCGCCACCTGCCGGCCGACCCGGCGGCGGCGCAGGCGCTGATCGCCGCGCAGGCGCCCGCGCTGCAGGCGCAGATGGCCGACGCACCGCAGCAGGCCCTGCCCGACATCGTGGTCGTGCAGAGCGAATCCTTCTTCGACCCCGGCCGCCTGCGCGGCTACGACAGTGCAGCGCTGCTGCCGAACCTGGCCCGCCTGGCCGGCACCGGCGCCGGCGGCGAACTGCACGTGCCCACCTTCGGCGGCGGCACCATCCGCACCGAGTTCGAGGTGCTCACCGGCCTGTCGCTGCGCTACCTGCCGGACGTGCAGTTCCCGTACCTGCAGATCCACGCCAGGGCCATCCCCGGCCTGGTGCGCGTGCTGCGCGCGCACGGCTACAGCACGGCCGCCGTACACCCCAACGATGCGGGCTTCTGGAACCGCGACGCCGCGTTCAAGGCGCTCGGCTTCGAGCGCTTCCTCGCCCTGCCGGCGTTTCCGCGCGACGCGCCGCGCGACGGCCGCTACGTCGCCGACCGCGCATTGACCGACGCGGTGCTGGCGCAGCTCGCCGACGACGGCCCGCCGCAGTTCCTGTTCGCGATCAGCATGGAGGCGCACGGCCCCTACGACGACAGCCCCGGCATCGACGCCGCCGCGCGCGACGCGATCCCGGTGCCGGCGGGCGTGGAGGGCGGCGCGAAGCGCGAGCTGCAGAACTACCTCTACCACCTGCGCCACGCCGACGCCGAACTGGGCCGGCTGGCCGCGGCGCTGGCGCAGCGTCCGCGGCCGACGCTGCTGCTGTTCTACGGCGACCACCTGCCCGCGCTGGTCGACGCCTATCGCGCGGTCGGCTTCGTCGACGGCGGCGACATGCTGCGCGAGACGGTGCCGTGGCTGCTGCTCGATCCGCATCACCCGGACCGCGCCGCGCCGCGCAGCGACCTCGCCGCGTGGATGCTGCCGGGCCTGCTGCTGGAACGCGCCGGCATCCGCGACGACGCCTACTTCGCACTGACGCAGACCCTGCCGCCGCAGCTCGCCGCGCTGACCCATGCGCCCGACGCGACGCCATTCGCGCAGGGCGCCGAGGGCGATTTCGACCGCGCCATGGCCAGCGTGGTGTCGCTGCGCCTGCGCGGCCGCCTCGATTCACTGCTGCCGCAGGCGCCCACCGGGGGCGCACTTGCGCAGGCGTCGGCCGCCGCGCCGGAGGCCGAGCCGCCGGCCGAGCCCGAACCCCGCCATGACGGCGGGCGCCGCGGCTGATCTTCGCCCGGACGCCATCGTACCGACAAAGCCGCTGCCGGCGGTGCCCGGCCACGGCGCGTCGCAGGGTAACGCGCCGTTCGTCACCGCTCGCGTCCCGTTACGGTCGAGCGACGTGAACCGCAATTCCAAACGAAAAGGCCCCGCATCGCTGCGGGGCCTTTGAGGTTCCGTTCGGGGCGGCGGAGGCCAGGGATTGGCCTCCGCCTGGACGCAGCCCGGACCGAGGCCCGGGCCCATCGAGCAGGAGGCCCGATCAGAAGTCCATGTCGCCCATGCCGCCCGGGGCGCCGTGGGCGTGCTTCTCTTCCTTCTTCGGCAGCTCGGCCACCATCGCTTCGGTGGTGACCATCAGGCCGGCGATGGACGCGGCGTTCTGCAGCGCGGTGCGGGTGACCTTGGTCGGGTCGAGGATGCCCATCTCGACCATGTCGCCGAACTGGCCGCTGGCCGCGTTGTAGCCGAAGTTGCCCTTGCCCTCGGCGACCTTGTTCAGCACCACCGACGGCTCCTCGCCGGCGTTGGTGACGATCTCGCGCAGCGGCGCTTCCATGGCGCGCTGGGCGATGGCGATGCCGTGGTTCTGGTCCTCGTTGGCGCCCTTCAGGCCCTTGCTCGCGGTCAGCGCACGGATCAGGGCGACGCCGCCGCCCGGCACCACGCCTTCCTCGACCGCCGCACGGGTGGCGTGCAGGGCGTCCTCGACGCGCGCCTTCTTCTCCTTCATCTCGACCTCGGTCGCGGCGCCGACCTTGATCACCGCCACGCCGCCGGCCAGCTTGGCCACGCGCTCCTGCAGCTTCTCGCGGTCGTAGTCGGAGCTGGTCTCCTCGATCTGCGCCTTGATCTGCTTGATGCGCGCCTCGATCGCCTTGGTCTCGCCGGCGCCGTCGATGAGGGTGCTGTTTTCCTTGGAGACGATCACCTTCTTGGCGCGGCCGAGATCCTTCACCGTCGCCTTCTCGAGCTGCAGGCCGACTTCCTCGGAGATCACCTGGCCGCCGGTCAGGATCGCCATGTCCTCCAGCATCGCCTTGCGGCGGTCGCCGAAGCCCGGCGCCTTCACCGCGCACACCTTGACGATGCCGCGGATGGTGTTGACCACCAGCGTCGCCAGCGCCTCGCCCTCGACCTCTTCCGCCACGATCAGCAGCGGCTTGCCGGCCTTGGCCACGGCCTCGAGCACCGGCAGCAGCTCGCGCACGTTGGAGATCTTCTTGTCGTGCAGCAGGATGTACGGGTCTTCCAGCTCGGCCTGCATCGACTGCTGGTTGTTGATGAAGTACGGCGACAGGTAGCCGCGGTCGAACTGCATGCCCTCGACGACGTCGAGCTCGTTCTCCAGGCCCGAGCCGTCCTCGACGGTGATCACGCCTTCCTTGCCGACCTTGTCCATCGCCTGCGCGATCAGCTTGCCGATCACCTCGTCGCCGTTGGCGGAGATGGTGCCGACCTGGGCGATCGACTTGGAATCGGACGACGGCTTGCTGAGCTTCTTCAGCTCGTCGATCGCCGCGGTCACGGCCTTGTCGATGCCGCGCTTGAGGTCCATCGGGTTCATGCCGGCGGCGACCGCCTTCATGCCCTCGCGGATGAACGCCTGCGCCAGCACGGTGGCGGTGGTGGTGCCGTCACCGGCGTTGTCGGAGGTCTTGGAGGCGACTTCCTTGACCATCTGCGCGCCCATGTTCTCGAACTTGTCGGCCAGCTCGATCTCCTTGGCGACGGACACGCCGTCCTTGGTGATCGTCGGCGCGCCGAAGCTCTTCTCGAGCACGACGTTGCGGCCCTTCGGGCCCAGCGTGACCTTGACCGCGTTGGCCAGGATGTTCACGCCCTTGACCATGCGGACGCGGGCGTCTTCGGAGAAACGGACTTCTTTGGCTGCCATGGAACGTATCCTCGAAACGAAATCGTGGGTGTGGGAGTGATCGCCGCGCGTGGCGCAGCGGCGGGCGCTCAGCCCTCGATCACCGCCATGATGTCTTCCTCGCGCATCACGAGGAGCTCTTCGCCGTCGACCTTGACCTCGGTGCCGGAGTACTTGCCGAACAGCACCTTGTCACCCTTCTTCACGGCGATCGGACGCACCTTGCCGTCCTCGAGGATCTTGCCGTCGCCGGCGGCGACGACTTCACCGCGGACCGGCTTCTCGGTTGCGCTGTCGGGAATCACGATGCCTCCCGCGGACATGCGCTCCTCTTCCATGCGCTTGATGATCACGCGATCGTGCAGCGGACGCAGTTTCATAATGACTCCACCAAGTAGCTGTTGAGAAAGGGGGTTCCCGTTGTTGGCACTCACGGGACACGAGTGCTAATTGTAGCCGGGGCGCGGCGCTTGACAAGCGCCACCGCCCCGCGGGACAGGTGGGGACCGCACCGCGGCTTTCAAGGGAACCCGGGCCGGCGCGCGCGTGGCGGGGCCGGGCCGGCGCATTCCGGGTCGCGCGGGCGCGGCGCGCGCGCTGTGCTAGGCTCGCGGGCCGATGAGCGCCCTGGTCGTCTTCTGCACCTGCCCCGACGCCGCCAGCGCCGAGCACATCGCGCGCCGCCTGGTGGACGAACGGCTGGCCGCCTGCGTCAACCGCGTGCCCGGCCTGCGTTCGGTGTACCGCTGGCGGGGCGAGGTGCGCGACGACGCCGAGGAGCTGCTGGTGATCAAGACGCAGCGGGCGCGGCTGGAGGCGCTGACCGCGCGCATCCTCGAGCTGCACCCGTATGAGCTGCCCGAGGTGATCGCGCTGGACGTGACCGCGGGCCACGCGCCCTACCTCGCCTGGCTGGCGCGGGAGAGCGCGGCGCCGTAAGCGCGGCGCCGCCGGTCCGGTCCCGCTGCGGTACCGATGGATGGAGTTGCCATGACCTTCGCCCGCCTGGGCCGTGCGGCCCTCGCCCTGCTGTGCATCGCGCTCGCCGCGCCCGCGTTCGCGCAGGACGACGGCCTGCTCGCGGTCACCGACGCCTTCCGCCTGACCGCGTCGGTCGAGGCGCCGGGCCGCGTGCATCTGCACTGGAAGATCGCCGAGCACTACTACCTCTACCGCGGCCGCATCCATGCGAAGACCGCGACGCCGGGCGTCGCGCTGGGCGAGCTCGCGCTGCCCGACGGCCTGAAGAAGCACGACGAATTCCTCGGCGACGTCGAGGTCTACCACGACCGCATCGACGCCACGCTGCCGTACACGACGGATGCCGCCGCGCCGGCAACGCTGGAACTGGCGGTGCAGTTCCAGGGCTGCCACGAGGTCGATCCCAAGATCTGCTACCCGCCGTACACGCAGAAGCTCAGCCTGGCGCTGCCCGCGGCCGTCCCCGCGCCGGCCGGCGGCCTCGCCGACGCGCTGGGCAAGCTGGGCGGCGCCGCGTCGCGCGCGGGCCGCGCCGACCTGCCGCTGCCGCCCGAGCGGGCGTTCGTCTTCGACGCCATCGCCGCCGCGCCCGACCAGCTGCTGCTGCGCTGGCGCATGCCCAAGGGCTATTACCTCTATCGCGACAGGACCACGCTGCGCCTGGTCGATGCCGGCGACGTCGCGCCCGGCGCGCCGCAGTGGCCGGCGGCGACGATGCACGCCGACCCGCAGTTCGGCACGGTCGCGGTGTACTTCGACGAGGTCGACCTGCCGGTGCCGCTGACGCGCACCGCCGGCGCCGCGCGCCGCCTGGTCCTGGAAGCGCGCTTCCAGGGCTGCCAGGATGGCGGCATCTGTTATCCGCCGATGACGCGCACGGCGACGCTGCAGCTGCCGGCGACCGCGACCGCATCCGCGGCACCGGCCGATGCCGGCGCCGCGTCGGCCGGCGGCCAGTCCGAGGAGCAGCAGCTCGCCGGCGCGCTGCAGCGGCACGGCCGCTGGCTCGCCCTGCTCAGCTTCTTCGGCTTCGGCCTGCTGCTGGCGTTCACGCCCTGCGTGTTGCCGATGGTCCCGATCCTGTCCGGGCTGATCGCCGGCGCCGGCGCGCAGCTTTCCACCGCGCGCGCGTTCGCGCTGTCGCTGGTGTACGTGCTGGCCTCCAGCGTGGTGTTCACCGCCGCCGGCGTGATCGCCGGCCTGGCCGGCGCCAACCTGCAGGCGACGTTCCAGCAGCCGTGGATCCTGTGGAGCTTCGCCGCGCTGTTCGTGCTGCTGGCGCTCAGCATGTTCGGCTTCTACGAGCTGCAGTTGCCGGCGTCGTGGCAGGCGAAGCTGGCGGCGGCCAGCAACCGCCAGCGCGGCGGCTCGCTGGCCGGCGTCGCCGTGATGGGCGTGCTGTCGGCGCTGATCGTCGGCCCCTGCGTCGCGCCGCCGCTGGCCGCCGCCGTGCTGTACATCGGCCAGACCCGCGACCCGCTGTTCGGCGGGCTGGCGCTGTTCCTGCTCAGCCTCGGCATGGGCGCGCCGCTGCTTGCGTTCGGCACCGCGGCCGGCCGCCTGCTGCCGCGCAGCGGCGCGTGGATGGAGACGGTCAAGGCGGCGTTCGGCGTGGCCTTCCTCGGCCTCGCCATCTGGATGCTGGCGCGCATCCTCGATCCGCTCTGGATCATGCTGATGACGGGCGCGCTGCTCACCGCCTGCGCGGTCTACCTCGGCGCGCTGGAGCGCCTGCCCGAGGGCGCCTCCGGCTGGAAGAAGCTGTGGAAGGCGCTCGGCCTGCTGCTGCTGATCGCCGGCGCGGCCGAGCTGGTCGGCGCCGCCGCCGGCGGCCGCGACCTGCTGCAGCCGTTGCGCGGCATCGCCGGCGGCGCGCAGCAGGAAGCCGGGCTGGCGTTCCGCACGGTCAAGGGCGTGGACGGCCTCGACCGCGCGCTGGCCGAAGCCGCCGCGCAAGGCCAGCCGGTGATGCTCGACTTCTATGCGGACTGGTGCGTGAGCTGCAAGGAAATGGAGAGGTTCGTCTACACCCGGCCGGAGGTGCACCAGGCGCTGTCCGGCTACGTGCTGCTGAAGGCCGACGTCACCGCCAACGACGCCGCCGACCAGGCGCTGCTCAGGCGCTACGGCCTGTTCGGCCCGCCGGCGACGCTGTTCTTCGGCAAGGACGGGCAGGAGCGCCGCGCGCTGCGCCTGATCGGCTACGAGAACGCCGCGCGGTTCGTCGCGCGCGCGCATGACGCGGCGGGGGCCTGAGCGATGCGCGACCGCGGCAGCCTCTGGATCCTCGTCTTCGCGCTGGCGGCCGGCGTCGCCGGCATGCTGGCCGGGCGCTGGTGGCAGACCCGCCAGCCGCCGGCGCCGCCCGGCGTGACCGTGCTGGCGCCCGGCGACCTGCGCGCCGACCTCGCCCTGCCCGACGCCGACGGCAACCTGCACCGCCTGTCCGCCTGGGACGGCAAGCTGGTCCTGCTGAACTTCTGGGCGACCTGGTGCGGCCCCTGCCGCGAGGAGATGCCCGCGCTGGACGCTGCCCAGCAGCGGTTCGGCGGCCACGGCCTGCAGGTGGTCGGCATCGCGCTGGATGCGCCGGGCGCGGTGAGCGACTACCTGCGCGAAGTGCCGGTGCGCTACCCGATCCTGGTCGGGCTGGGCCACGTGCCGGAACCCTCGATGCTGTTCGGCGACACCCGTGGCGCGCTGCCGTACAGCGTGCTGATCGGCCGCGACGGCCGTATCCTCAAGTCCAAGCTGGGCGGCTTCGACAGCGCCGAGCTGGCCGAGTGGATCCAGGCGTCGCTGTAATCGCGTCAAACATCGCCGAACTACGCCGATCTGGACAAGATCGGCCGGCTCGCGCAGACTTCGCCCCTTAGCCGTCCGATCGGGGCGGCCCGGGGGCTGCGCTTGGCCAAGATCCTCGTCCTGCACGGACCGAACCTGAACCTGCTCGGCACGCGCGAGCCGGAGGTGTACGGCCGCGCGTCCCTGGCCGAGATCGACGCCGACCTCGCCCGCCGCGCCGAACGCGCCGGCCACGCGCTCAGCGCGTTCCAGTCGAACGCCGAGCACGCGCTGATCGAGCGCGTGCAGGCGGCACGCGACGACGGCACCGCGTTCATCCTGATCAACCCCGCCGCCTACACCCACACCAGCATCGCGCTGCGCGACGCGCTGGCGGCGGTGGCGATCCCGTTCATCGAGGTGCACCTGAGCAACGTGCACGCGCGCGAGCCGTTCCGTCGCCACTCGTATTTCTCCGACCTCGCGGTCGGCGTGATCGCCGGCTTCGGCGCCGACAGCTACCGGCTGGCGCTGGAGGCCGCGCTGGCGCGGCTCGGCGCCGCGCCCGGCTGAGCCCGCACCGCATCCCAACCCGCCCTTTTCCGCCCGCGGAAAGCGGAATCGAATCCGAAGAAGGCACTCGCTCATGGACCTGCGCAAGATCAAGAAGCTGATCGACCTGCTCGAGGAATCCAACCTCGCCGAGCTGGAAATCAAGGAAGGCGAGGAAGTGGTGCGCCTGTCGCGGGTGCCGAAGGGAGCCGCCGCGATGGCCGCGCCCGCGCCGATGCTGCCGCCGGCGCAGGTCGCCGCCGCGCCGGCCCCGGCCGCCGCGCGCGACGATGCGTCGTCCGCCGCACCGGCCGCCGCCGGCAGGCAGATCCCCGAAGGCCACGTGGTGCGCGCGCCGATGGTCGGCACCTTCTACGCCGCCGCCACCCCCGGCGGCCTGCCGTTCGTCAAGGTCGGCCAGCAGGTCAAGGCCGGCGAGACGCTCGGCATCATCGAGGCGATGAAGATGTTCAACCAGATCGAAGCCGACGTCGACGGCACCGTGGTGGCGGTGCTCGCCGAAAACGGCCAGCCGGTCGAGTTCGACGAGCCGCTGTTCGTGATCGGCTGATGATGCGCGGGACTCGGGACTCGGGACTCGGGACTCGGGCTGACGTCCGGTGCCGGCGCCACGCTCTCGCGAGCGGCCGCCTGATCGCACCGTGGCGCACCCGGCCCCGGCGGCCGATGCCCGACGAGTCCCGAGTCCCGAGTCCCGAGTCCCGGAATTCCCATGCTCGATAAAGTCGTCATCGCCAACCGCGGCGAAATCGCGCTGCGCGTGCTGCGCGCCTGCCACACGCTCGGCATCCGCACCGTCGCCGTGCATTCCACCGTCGACCGCAACCTCAAGCACGTCGCCATGGCCGACGAGGCCGTGTGCATCGGGCCGGCGCCGGCCGCGGAGAGCTACCTCAACATCCCGCGCATCATCGCCGCCGCCGAAGTCACCGACGCGCAGGCGATCCATCCGGGCTACGGCTTCCTGTCCGAGCGCGCCGACTTCGCCGAGCAGGTGGAGAAGTCCGGCTTCATCTTCATCGGCCCGACCGCCGAGGTGATCCGCCTGATGGGCGACAAGGTCGAGGCGATCAAGGCGATGAAGGCGGCCGGCGTGCCCTGCGTGCCCGGCTCCGACGGCCCGCTGCCGGACGACCCCGCCGAGTGCGTGAAGATCGCGCGCCGCATCGGCTACCCGGTGATCATCAAGGCCGCCGGCGGCGGCGGCGGCCGCGGCATGCGCGTGGTGCACACCGAGGCGCACGTCGCCAACGCGGTGGTGATGACGCGCCAGGAAGCCAAGGCCGCGTTCGGCAACGACCAGGTGTACATGGAGAAATTCCTCGAGCACCCGCGCCACGTCGAGATCCAGGTGCTCGCCGACGGCCAGGGCAACGCGATCCACCTCGGCGAGCGCGACTGCTCGATGCAGCGTCGCCACCAGAAGGTGGTCGAGGAGGCGCCGGCGCCCGGCATCACGCCCGAGCAGCGCGCCGCGATCGGCAAGGTCTGCGTCGAGGCCTGCCTGCGCATCGGCTACCGCGGCGCCGGCACGTTCGAGTTCCTGTACGAGGACGGGCGCTTCTACTTCATCGAGATGAACACGCGCATCCAGGTCGAGCACCCGGTCACCGAGTTCATCACCGGCGTGGACCTGGTGCGCGAGCAGTTGCTGATTGCCGCCGGCGAGAAGCTGTCGATCCGGCAGAGCGACATCGAGATCGACGGCCACGCCATCGAGTGCCGCATCAACGCCGAGGACCCGGACACCTTCATGCCCTGCCCGGGCCTGGTCAAGCTGTTCCACGCGCCGGGCGGCCCCGGCGTGCGCGTCGACACGCACCTGTATTCCGGCTACCGCATCCCGCCCAACTACGACTCGATGATCGGCAAGCTGATCGTGCACGGCCGCGACCGCGCCACCGCGATCGCGCGCATGCAGCTCGCGCTGGCCGAGATGGTCGTCGAGGGCATCAAGTCGAACCTGCCGCTGCAGCAGCGCATCCTCGCCGACAGCGGCTTCCAGCAAGGCGGCATGAACATCCACTATCTGGAAAAGCGCATCGCCGAACAGCGCGAGAAGGCGATTGGCTTGGGCTGAAGGCAGGAGCCGAAGGCGGGAGCGACTTGGCGAGGCATGGATGCCGAGCCTGGTCGCCGGGTCCGGTGTGCTCACCACCTCATAATCATGCCCTTCCTCGAACTCTCCCTCGTCACCCGCGCCGACCGCCAACCCCGCGCCGAGAGCGCGCTGGAGGACCTCGGCGCGCAGGCGGTGACGCTGCTGGACGCCGAGGACCATCCGATCCTCGAACCCGCGCCCGGCGAAACGCCGCTGTGGCCGCTGATCCGCCTGCAGGCGCTGTTCGACGCCGGCGCCGACCGTCGCGGCCTCGCGCTGGCGCTGTGCGAGCTGCTGCCCGATCTCGCGCCCGACGGCATCGAGTTCCGCGAGGTCGCCGACCAGGACTGGGAACGCGCCTGGATGGACCAGTTCCGGCCGATGCGCTTCGGCCGGCGGCTGTGGATCTACCCGTGGAACGTGGAGCCGCCCGCCGACGCCGGCGATGCCGTGATCGTGCGCCTCGACCCCGGCCTCGCCTTCGGCACCGGCACGCACCCGACCACGGCGCTGTGCCTGGCGTGGCTGGACGGCGCCGATCTGGCCGGCAAGACCGTGCTCGACTACGGCTGCGGCTCCGGCGTGCTGGCGATCGCCGCGCTGAAGCTGGGCGCGGCGCGCGCGATCGGCGTCGACAACGATCCGCAGGCGCTGACCGCCAGCCGCGACAACGCCGAACGCAACGGCGTCGCCGCGCGCCTCGAGCTGCGCCTGCCGGACGCCCACGACGACGCGCCCGCCGACGTGCTGGTGGCGAACATCCTCGCCGGCCCGCTGGCCGAGCTGGCGCCGCGCTTCGCCGCGTGCGCGAAAGCGGGCGCGCCGATCGCGCTGTCCGGCATCCTGCGCGGCCAGGAGGATGAGCTGCTGGCGCGCTACGCCGAGTGGTTCGAGGATCTCGAAATCACCACGCGCGAGGACTGGGTGCGCATCGCCGGCACACGCAAATGCGACTGAACGCGTAGCGTGCGCACAGCGCACGCTACGCGCCCATTCGCCTCACCCTCTCCCGCCCCGTCCCTCCGGGTCGCCTGCACGCAGGCTCCTGCCGCGCCACCGCCCGGTAAACGCGCGCTCCCTTCTCCCGTCTGCCGTCTCCCGTAAACTGTCGCCATGTACACCCAGTGCCCCGAATGCCTCACCGTATTCGCGCTGGACGCCGCCTCGGTCGCGCAGGCGCGCGGCAGCGTGCGTTGCGGGCACTGCAGCGCGGTGTTCGACGCAATCGCCACGCTCACCGAGGCGTTGCCGCCGGAACCGTTCGACAGCCTGCCCGCGCACACCCCCAGCCCGGCGCCGCCGCAACTGGTGGAACCGGTGTACCGGCCGCAGGCGCCGCAACAGGGCCTGTTCGCGCCGGTCGATCCGCTGCACGGCGGACACGCGCCGGCGGCGCCGGCGTTCGCCCGGCGCCACGGCGTCGCCCACGGCGGCCATCCCGGCCGCTGGGCGGCCGGCTGCGCGCTGCTGGCGCTGGCGCTGGGCGCGCAGCTGGCCTGGGCGCAACGCGATGCGCTGATCGCCAGCGACGCGCTGCGCCCGTGGCTGGCGCGCGCCTGCCGGCCGCTCGCCTGCACGCTGCCGCCGGTCAAGGACGTGCACCAGCTCAGCCTGATCTCGCGCGACATCCGCCCGCACCCGTCGGTGCCCGGCGCGCTGATCATCAGCGCCACGCTGCGCAACGACGCCGACTTCACCCAGCCGTATCCGGTGCTCGGCATCACCCTCTCCGACCTCGACGAGAACCGCGTGGCGATGCGCCGCTTCCTGCCCGCCGAGTACGTGCGCGACCCGAGGCTGCGCGCGGCCGGACTCGCGCCGGGCGCCGAGGCGGCGCTGGTGTTCGAGGTGGAAGATCCCGGCAAGAACGCCGTCGCCTTCGAGTTCAACTTCGAATAGTCGCGCCAAGTCCGCGCCGCGCCTGCTGCACGAACGACGCTTCGGCGGGGGCTTACACAAGCGCCGACGGCGGCGCTACACTCGCCCTCCTCGTACACCAACGAACGACGGGGGCTCGCCTTGGCGACCACCCCGCGCAGAGTCATCGCCACGCCATGGGGGGAGTGCTGCCGTGAACGCCGTCAGTCCGCTGCGCGCCGACACCCAGGGCGACGCGACGCTGGAGCCTGCGCTGCGCGATTGCGTCACCCGCGCGGTGCGGCGTTACCTGGCCGACCTCGATGGCACCGTCTGCAGCGAAGGCCTGTTCGCGCTGGTGATGCGCGAGGTCGAGGCGCCGCTGCTGACCGAGGTGCTGGCCTGGCACGGCGGCAACCAGAGCCGCGCCGCGGCCGCGCTCGGCATCAACCGCGCCACCCTGCGCAAGAAGCTCGCCCAGCACCGCCTCGGCTGAGGGCGCCGCGCGGCCGCTATAATCGCGGACTCTTTGTTTACCGCAGCGGCCCCGCCATGTTCGATGCCACCCTGGTTCCCGTCCGTCGCGCGCTGCTCAGCGTCTCCGACAAGGCCGGCCTGGCCGATCTCGGCCGCGGCCTGGACGCGCTCGGCGTCGAGCTGATCTCCACCGGCGGCAGCGCCAAGGCGCTGCGCGAGGCCGGCGTGCCGGTGCGCGAGGTCAGCGAGATCACCGGCTTCCCCGAGATCATGGACGGCCGCGTCAAGACGCTGCATCCGAAGGTGCACGGCGGCCTGCTCGGCCGGCGCGGCACCGACGATGCGGTGATGCGCGAGCACGGCATCGAGCCGATCGACCTGCTGGTGGTGAACCTGTACCCGTTCGCGGCGACCGTGGCGCGTCCCGACTGCACGCTGGACGAGGCGATCGAGAACATCGACATCGGCGGCCCGGCGATGCTGCGCGCCGCCGCCAAGAACCACGAACACGTCGCGGTCGTCACCGATCCCGCCGACTACGCCGGCCTGATCGAGGCGCTGCGCGCCGACGGCGGCACGCGCCTCGGGCTGCGCCGCCGCCTCGCCGCCAAGGCCTACGCGCACACCGCGCGCTACGACGGCGCCATCGCCGACTGGCTGGGCGCGCGCGCCGACGACAGCGAGCGCAGCACGTTCGGTCCGACCCTGCACCTCGCGCTGCAGCGCGCACACACGCTGCGCTACGGCGAGAATCCGCACCAGGGCGCCGCGCTCTATCTCGAAGCCGAGCCGCCGCGCGGCGTGGTCGCCAGCGCGCAGGTGCTGGCCGGCAAGGAACTCAGCTACAACAACTACGCCGACGCCGACGCCGCGCTGGAATGCGTCAAGGCGTTCGGCAAGGCGCCCGCCTGCGTGATCGTCAAGCACGCCAACCCGTGCGGCGTCGCGCTGGGCGCAACCGCGCTGGAGGCCTACGACCGCGCCTACGCCTGCGACCCGACCTCGGCGTTCGGCGGCATCATCGCCTTCAACCACCCGCTGGACGCGGGCACCGCGGAGGCGATCCTGAAGCGCCAGTTCGTCGAGGTGGTGATCGCGCCCGAAGTCGGCGACGCGGCGCTGGCCGCGTTCGCGAAGAAACCCAACGTGCGCGTGCTGGCCAGCGGCGCCTGGTCGGAAACGCACGCGCCGGCGCGCGACTTCAAGCGCATCGCCGGCGGCCTGCTGGTGCAGGACGCCGACCGCGACACCCTGCTGATCGACGACCTCAAGGTGGTCAGCAAGCGCGTGCCCGACGCCGACGAGCTGCGCGACCTGCTGTTCGCCTGGCACGTGGCGATGTACGTGAAGTCGAACGCGATCGTGTACGCGAAGGACGGCCGCACCGTCGGCATCGGCGCCGGGCAGATGAGCCGCGTGGTCAGCGCGAAGATCGCCGGTCTGAAGGCGCACGATGCCGGCCTCGAGGTGCGCGGCAGCGTGATGGCGTCGGACGCGTTCTTCCCGTTCCGCGACGGCATCGACGCCGCCGCCGCGGCCGGCATCCGCGCGGTGATCCAGCCGGGCGGCTCGATGCGCGACGCCGAGGTGATCGCCGCCGCCGACGAGCACGACATGGCGATGGTGTTCACCGGCGTGCGCCACTTCCGGCACTGATCCGGGACTCGGGAAGAGCGTGATGCTTCGAGCTCCCGCTCGCCCAAGCCCCGCTTGGGCGAGCGGGTTCGGGTGAGGGGCGCCCGATCCGCAACGCTCAGCCGCCGCCGCTGTCCTGCTGTTGCTGCTCGGCGGTCTTCGCCGGCTTGCCCCACTGGTAGATCGTGTAGTACACGGGCGACACCGGGCCCTGCTTGGGATCGGGCGTCAGCTTGCCGTCGCCGCGCGTGTCCATGAAGGTCTGCGGCACGCCGTGCTTGGGAATGATGCGGACCATGTAGATGCGCCCGCCGCTGCGGTATTCCTCGACGGTGTCGCCGTTGTCCTGCTGGCGCACCGTGACGGTGGGCGGCGGCGCGCCGCGCGCGTCGCGCGCTTCGCCCGGCGCCGGTTTCGGCTGCGCGGGCGCGGCGACCGTGGCCGGCGCGACGGGTTTCACGCCGGGCTCGTCCATGCCCGGCGGCGGCGGTACCGGCGCGGGCGGCGGCGGCGCGGAGGACTGCGCGTGCAGCGACGCGGCGGACGCCAGCGCCAGTGCGCCGACGAGCAACAGGGGCATGCGTTTCATGACGACCTCCGAAGGGACGCTCCGAGCTTCCCCCGCGCGATCAGCATAGCAGTTCCGCCACGGCGCCCGCGCCGCGCGTTTCCGGAGCGCATGCGACAATCCGGCGCATGCCTACCCTGATCCTGATCGACGGCTCGAGCTATCTCTACCGCGCCTTCCACGCGCTGCCGCCGCTGTCCAACGCCGCCGGCGAGCCCACCGGCGCGCTGTTTGGCGTGGTCAACATGCTGCGTGCAACGCTGAAGGCGCAGCCGGACTATGCCGCCTTCGTCACCGACGCGCCCGGCCCGACCTTCCGCGACGAACTCTATCCGCAGTACAAGGCCAACCGCGCGCCGATGCCGGACGACCTGCGCGCGCAGATCGAGCCGATGCATGCGATCGTCGAGGCGCTCGGCTTCCCGATCCTGCGCGTGCCCGGCGTCGAGGCCGACGACGTGATCGGCACGCTGGCGACGCAGGCCGCCGCCGCCGGCATCGAGGTGATCGTCTCCACCGGCGACAAGGATTTCGCGCAACTGGTCGGCCCGCACATCCGCCTGGTCAACACCATGACCAACACCACGCTGGACGAAGCCGGCGTGGCGGAGAAGTTCGGCGTGCCGCCGGCGCGCATCGTCGACCTGCTGGCGCTGATGGGCGACAGCGTCGACAACATCCCCGGCGTCGAGAAGTGCGGGCCGAAAACCGCGGCGAAATGGCTGGAACAGTACGACTCGCTGGACGGCGTGATGGCGCACGCCGACGCAATCGGCGGCAAGGTCGGCGAGAACCTGCGCCGCGCGCTGGACCACCTGCCGCTGTCGCGGCAGCTGGCGACGATCAAGACCGACGTCGCGCTCGACCGCGCGCCGGCCGATCTCGTCCTGCGCGCGCGCGACGCGGAAAGGCTGCGCACGCTGTACACCCGCTACGGCTTCAGCACCGCGCTGAAGGAGCTGGAGGGCGCCGCGGTCGCCAACGGCACCGAGGCCGGCGCGGCGACGCTGCGCGAGGCCGCGCACGCCTCCGAGGATGCGCCCCATCCCAGCCTCGGCGGCCCCGGCCGCTACGAGCTGGTGACCACGCAGGCGCAGCTCGACGCCTGGCTCGAACGGTTGCGCGCGGCGGCGCTGGTCAGCTTCGACACCGAGACCACCTCGCTGGACGCGATGCGCGCCGAGGTGGTCGGGCTGTCGTTCGCGATCGAGGCCGCGCACGCCGCCTATGTGCCGTTGGCGCACGACTATCCGGGTGCGCCGGCGCAACTCGACCGCGCCGCGGTGCTGGCCGCGCTGAAGCCGCTGCTGGAGGATCCTGCGAAACCGAAGCTCGGCCAGCACGCCAAGTACGACATCAACGTGCTCGCCAAGTACGGCATCGAGGTGCGCGGGCTGGCCTACGACACCATGCTCGAGTCCTACGTGTGGAACGCCACCGCCACGCGCCACGACATGGACTCGCTGGCCAAGCGCTATCTCGGCGTCGACACCATCCACTACGAGGACGTCGCCGGCCGCGGCGCCAGGCAGATCCCGTTCAGCCAGGTCGACCTCGACACCGCCTGCCGCTACGCCGCCGAGGACGCCGACATCACGCTGCGCCTGCACCTGGCGCTGTGGCCGAAGCTGGAAGCGGCGCCGAAGCTGCGCGACGTGTTCGAGCACATCGAGCTGCCGCTGGTGCCGGTGCTGGCGCGCATGGAGCAGCGCGGCGTGCTGATCGACGTGCCCGAGCTGAAGCGCCAGAGCATGGACCTGGCCAAGCGCCAGCACGCCGCGCAGCGGCGCGCCTACGAGGTGGCCGGGCGCGAGTTCAGCCTGGACTCGCCCAAGCAGTTGCAGGCGATCCTGTTCGACGAGCTGAAGCTGCCGGCGGCGGTGAAGACGCCGACCGGCCAGCCGTCCACCAACGAGGAGGCGCTGGAGGCGATCGCCGACCAGCACGAGCTGCCGCGCCTGATCCTCGAATACCGCGGCCTGGCCAAGCTGCGCTCGACCTACACCGAGAAGCTGCCGGAGATGGTCAACCCGCGCACCGGCCGCGTGCACACCAGCTACCACCAGGCGGTGGCGGCGACCGGGCGCCTGAGTTCGTCCGACCCCAACCTGCAGAACATCCCGATCCGCACCGAGGACGGCCGCCGCATCCGCCGCGCCTTCATCGCGCCGGAAGGCTGGCGGGTCCTCGCCGCCGACTACTCGCAGATCGAGCTGCGCATCATGGCGCACCTGTCCGGCGACGCCGGCCTGCTGGCCGCCTTCCACGGCAACCAGGACGTGCACCGCGCCACCGCGGCGGAAGTGTTCGGCCTGCCGCCGGACCGGGTCGACCCCAACCAGCGCCGCGCCGCCAAGGCGATCAACTTCGGCCTGATGTACGGCATGAGCGCGTTCGGCCTGGCGCGCCAGCTCGGCATCGGCCGCACCGAGGCGCAGGACTACATCGCCCGCTACTTCGCCCGCTATCCCGGCGTGAAGGCGTTCATGGACGCCACCCGCGAACGCGCCGCGCGCGACGGCTACGTCGAGACCGTGTTCGGCCGCCGCCTGTACCTGGAGGACATCCGCGCGCGCAACCAGGCGCGCCGTGCCGGCGCCGAGCGCGCGGCGATCAACGCGCCGATGCAGGGCACCGCCGCGGACATCATCAAGCGCGCGATGATCGCCGTGGACGGCTTCCTCGCCGACCGCGACGACGCACGCATGCTGATGCAGGTGCACGACGAGCTGGTGTTCGAGGTGCGCGCCGACGCGGTGGAGGCGATCACCGGGGCGGTGCGCGCGCGCATGGCCGGCGCGGCCGCACTCGACGTGCCGCTGCTGGTCGATATCGGCAGCGGCGCCAACTGGGACGAGGCGCACTGAGGCGAAGACGGCGCACGCGCCGCCGCCCGGCGCCGGGATCGCTAAGTTTTCGTCAAATGAACGCCGACTAAACCGTTTCCGGCGACGCATTTGAACTTCGCGCCCGCGTCCGCATCTAAGCTCGCGGGTGCACGCAACGGCGCCCGGCTCACTCACCTCCCTGAGTGAACCACGGGAGTCGGATCCCTCCCCAGGTCCGGCTCCACCCAGGCCCCGAGGGCTCCCCCCTAGCCCTCGGGGCATTCTTTTTCTGCGGCGCGTTTTTTCAGGCACACTCGGGCGGTCCGCCGAGGAGCGCCGCATGTCCGACGACGCCACCACCGCCGCGCCGGCCGAGGCCGGCTACGAAAGCGACGCCGCACATCCGTGGCGGCGCTGGTTCGCGCGCCAGATCGACTTCACCCTGATCGGCCTGGCGTGGACCTGGGCGCTGGGTCCGCCGGCCGCCGTCACCGGCGGCCTCGGGCAGAGCTTCACCGAAACCACGCTGCAGGGCATCGCGTTCACCGCGGTCGGCTGCGCGCTGGTCGCGGCCTCGCTGGCGCGCTGGGGCACCACGCCGGGCAAGCGCCTGCTCGGCGTCGAGCTGCGCGGCGCCGGCGGCGCGCGCCTCGACGCGAAGGGCGCGCTGCGGCGCGAGCTGCACGTGTTCGCGCGCGCGCTGTGCGCCGGCATCCCGATCGCCACCCTGGTCACGCAGGCGATGGCCTACGCGCAGGTGAAGGCGCAGGGCCGCACCGTCTACGACACGAGCCTCGGCAGCGAGGTGCGCTTCCGCCGCCGCGACGCCGGCCAGTGGGCCCTGGCGATCGCGGTGATGCTCGCGCTGGCGTGCGTGGAAATGCTGCTGCTCCTGCGCGCGGTCGGCACCGCCCTGCTCGACTAGCCGCCGACCGCGGCGACGCTCTCCAAGGAGGCCCGCATGTCGCGCTTCATGATCTACGGCGCCAACGGCTACACCGGCCGGCTGATCGCGCACGCCGCCGTCGCGCGCGGTCTGAAGCCGCTGCTGGCCGGGCGCAATCGCGAGGCGCTGGACGCGCTGGCCGCCGAACTCGGCCTGCATCGCCGCCTGTTCGCGCTGCTGGGCGCGCGGTCGGTCGAGGGCAGCCTGGACGACGTCGAGCTGGTGCTGAACTGCGCCGGCCCGTTCTCCGCGACCTGCAGGCCGCTGCTGGAAGCCTGTCTCGCGCGCGGCGTGCACTACCTCGACATCAGCGGCGAGATCGACGCGTTCGCGCACTGCCACGCGCGGCACGAGCGCGCGCGCGAGCGCGGCGTGGTGGTCGCGCCCGGGGTCGGCTTCGACGTGGTGCCGACCGACTCGCTGGCGGCGATGCTGAAGCGCCGCCTGCCGCGCGCCGACGAGCTGGTGCTGGCCTTCGAGGCCGGCGGCGGTCCCAGCCCCGGCACCGCGCGCACCGCGATCGAAGGCCTGTGCGCCGGCGGCCGCATCCGCCTGCGCGGCGAGCTGAAGGAGGTGCCGCTGGCGTGGAAGGTGCGCAGCTTCGTGCGCGACGGCCAGCCGCGCAGCGCGGTGACGATCCCGTGGGGCGACGTCTACACGGCGTACGTCTCCACCGGCATCCCCAACGTCGAAACCTACATGGCGCTGCCGCCGGCGACGATCCGGCAGATGCGCTGGCTGCGCTGGGCGCGGCCGCTGCTGCGGCTGAAGCCGGTGGAGGCGTTCGCCAAGCGGCGTGCGGGCGCGACGCGCGGCCCGTCCGCCGAGCGCCGCGCGCGCAGCGGCTGCTACGTGTGGGGCGAGGCGCGCGCCGCCGACGGCAGCGAGGCGAAGCTGGCGCTGCGCACGCCCAACGGCTACGCGCTCACCGTCGACGCCGCGCTGGGCATCGTCGCGCACGTGCTGGACGCGCATCCCGCCGGCGGCTACTACACGCCCTCGCAACTGATGGGCGCGGACTGGGTGCTGTCGCTGCCCGGCGTGCAGCTGGTCGACGACGCGCGCGCCGCGCCGGTTCCCGAGCCGCGACCGCTCGCGTACCATCGGCCGCACGACGAGTGAGGAGCGTGCGATGCGCATCGCGATGTTCGTGATCGGCCTGGCGCTGGCGCTGGGCGGCATCTGGGTGCTGGCCGGCAAGGGCACCTACAAGGACACCGAGACCGCGGCCAAGCTCGGCGGCCTCGAGATCAAGACCACCACCGAGAAGCCGGTCCCCGCGCCGGTCGGCTACGGCCTGATCGCGGTCGGCGGCGTACTGCTGCTGGCCGGCGCGCTGAAGAAAAACTGAGCGCTCAGCGCGCGACGGCCGCCGCGCCCGCCGTCCGCGACGGCGCCATGATCGCATCGCGCAGCGCCGCGGCATCCACGTCGCCGCCGATGTGCAGCGCGCCGTCCGCCTGCGCGCGCAGGCCGAGCGCCGCGTAGGTCGGCGCGAGATCGGGAAACGCCGTCGCGTTGGCGAACGCGCGATAGCGCCGCGCGAAGCTGTCGCCGCCGGTCAGCGCGTCCAGCTTGGCGACGAACGCCGCGGGCGTCCACGCGCGGTGACTGGGCAGGCAGCAGTCGCGGAAGCGCGCCAGCGCCACGTCCACGCTCAAGCGGCCGCCGCTGGCGCGGCGCAGCGCCGCGTCGGCCTGCAGCCAGTACGCGGTGCCGGCCCAGTACACGCGCATGAACGCGCGCAGATCCATCATCCGCTCCGACACCGCGTCCAGCGTCATGCCCGGATGCGCGTCGGCGCGGCCGCGCGCGAAGCCGGCGTCGAGCCGGCCCCAGGCGTCGTCCGCGCCGATCAGGCCGGCGCGCGCGCGCAGCACTTCCTGGTAGTACGTCGCCAGCCCCTCGGCGAGCCAGCGGCCGTCGTCGCCGAGGTAGGGATGGAACAGGTGCGACAGCTCGTGCACGGCGATCCAGTCGTCGGCGAACGCTTCGGGCGGCGCGGCCGGATCGACCCGCAGGATCAGCGCGTGGCCCTGCCCGCGCGTCGATTCGCCGAACACCACCGCGTCGCCGCCATGCCGGCGCGACACCGGCACCACCAGCACCTGCACATCGGGAATCGGCAGGCGGCCGTAGCCGTCCAGCACCGCCTGGCTGACGCGCGCCAGCCATGCGCGCAGCGCCGCGCGCTGCGCGGCGTCGGCGCCGTCCATGATGGCGATGCGCAGCGTGCCGCCCGGCAGCGCCAGCGGCATCTCGACGAAGCGCCCGACCGCCACCGTCGCCGCCCAGTCCAGCGGCGTCAGCGCGATGCGGTAGCAGCGCGCGCCGGCGTCCGCGGGCAGCGGTTGCCACGGCGCCGACAGCGCGTAGCCGGCGGGCAGCGCGACTTCGGCGTCGGCGCGGCCCGCATCGGCCGGCTGCAGCAGCCACAGCGTCGGCGAAGTCAGCAGGTCGTCGCCACGGCGCCAGCCGACGTCGGGGCGCTGCGCGGCGGCGATGCGGCCAAGGTCGGCGCGATAGCGCAGGCATTCGCCGGCGCGCCAATCGCGGGCGACCCATGCGCCGCCCGCACGCACCACCGGCGCGCCGCTGTCGCGCACGAGCCCGCTCACGTAGCGCGGCGCATCGTCGTCGGCGATCAGGCGCAGTTCGGCCTGCGCGGCGTCGCTGCACAGCGCCACCGCCATCGACGCGTCCGCGGCGTCGTAGCGCAGGCGGTAATGCACGGCGGCGTTCGCCACGGCGAGCGGCAACAGTGCAAACGGCAGAAGCCAGGCGCGCATGCGCATCAGCATGAGGGATCGCGCGACGGCCGCCAAGATTCCGCGGCGACGCGCGATGCGCCGGTACAATCGGCGGATGGACGTGTCCCACCTGCTCGACCATCTCAACGACGCCCAGCGCGAGGCGGTCAGCGCGCCGCCCGGCCACTATCTCGTGCTGGCCGGCGCCGGTTCCGGCAAGACGCGCGTGCTGACCCACCGCATCGCCTGGCTGACCGAGGTCGAGCGCGTGCCGCCGTGGGCGATCCTCGCGGTCACCTTCACCAACAAGGCCGCCGGCGAGATGCGCGCGCGCCTGGACGGCCTGCTGCCGCAGGGTTCGCGCGGGCTGACCGTCGGCACCTTCCACGGCATCGCCCATCGCCTGCTGCGCCGGCACTGGCGCGAGGCGAAGCTGCCGGAGACGTTCCAGATCCTCGACGCCGACGACCAGCAGCGCCTGGTCAAGCGCGTGGTCGCCGGCCTCGGCATCGACGAGGCGCGCTTTCCGCCGCGCCAGGCCGCCTGGCAGATCAACAGCTGGAAGGACGAGGGCCGACGCCCGGACAGCATCGAGCACCACCAGCATCCGGTCGCGAAAACGCTGCTCGACATCTACCGCGCCTACGAGGACGCCTGCCGCCGCGCCGGGCTGGTCGATTTCGCCGAGCTGCTGCTGCGCTCGCACGAGCTGTGGCTGACCGAGCCGGCGCTGCTGGCGCACTACCGCGAGCGCTGGCGGCACCTGCTGGTCGACGAGTTCCAGGACACCAACACGCTGCAGTACGCCTGGATTCGCGTGCTCGCCGGCAGCACCGGCCAGGTGTTCGTGGTCGGCGACGACGACCAGGCGATCTACGGCTGGCGCGGCGCCAAGGTGGAGAACGTGCAGCAGTTCCTGCGCGACTTCCCCGGCGCGAAGACCATCCGCCTGGAGCAGAATTACCGCTCGACGTCCACCATCCTCAAGGCCGCCAACGCGGTGATCGCGCGCAACAGCACGCGCCTCGGCAAGCAGTTGTGGACCGCCGGCGAGCCGGGCGCGCCGATCGCGCTGTACGCCGCCTACAACGAGCAGGACGAGGCGCGCTTCGTGGTCGAGCGCGTGCGCGAATGGATCGCCGGCGGCGGCAAGGCCAGCGACCTCGCCATCCTGTACCGCTCCAACGCGCAGTCGCGCAACTTCGAAGAGCAGCTGATCCAGCACGACGTGCCCTACCGCGTCTACGGCGGCCTGCGCTTCTTCGACCGCGCCGAGGTCAAGGACGCGCTGGCGTACCTGCGCCTCGCCGCCAACCGCCACGACGACGCCGCGTTCGAGCGCGCGGTCAACACGCCGCCGCGCGGCATCGGCGAGCGCACGCTGGACGCGCTGCGCCGGCGCGCGCGCGCGGAGCAGACCTCGCTGTGGGAGGCCGCGCTGGCCGAGCTGTCCGGCGGCGGCCTCGCGGCGCGTGCGAAGAACGCGCTGAAGGGGTTTCTGGCGCTGATCGACGGGATGGCGCGGGACTTCGCGGGACTCGGGATCCGGGACTCGGGACCCGGAAAGGCAGAGAGCGCGGCGATCCCCGAATCTTCCGCGGAAGCGGGCGCCGCCGTCGCGCCCGATGAAACACGGAGCCCCGCGTCGCCATTCCCGGGCCCCGGCCCCCGGATCCCGAGCCCCGCGCTCCCCCTCTCCGAACAGCTCGAACATGCGATCGCCGTCAGCGGCCTGCGCGATTACTACGAGAAGGATTCGCGCGGCAACGCCGAGTCGCGCGTCGACAACCTGGACGAGCTGGTCAACGTCGCCAGCCGCTTCGAACTGACGCCCGACGACGTCGAAGCGGGACTGTCCGAACTCGCCGCCTTCCTCGCCCACGCCGCGCTGGAAGCCGGCGAAGGCCAGGGCGAGGCCGGCGACGACTGCGTGCAGCTGATGACGCTGCACTCGGCCAAGGGCCTGGAGTTCCCGGTGGTGTTCCTGGCCGGGCTGGAGGAAGGCCTGTTCCCCAGCCAGCGTTCCGTCGAGGAGGAAGGCCGCCTCGAGGAAGAGCGCCGCCTCGCCTATGTCGGCATCACCCGCGCACGCCAGCGCCTGCTGATCAGCTATGCGGAATCGCGCCGCCTGCACGGCGTGGAGATGCTGGCGCGGCCGTCGCGCTTCCTCGCCGAGATTCCGCCCGAGCTGCTGGACGAGGTGCGCCCGCGCCCCAAGGTCAGCCGCCCCGCCTACGCCGGCCGCTTCGCCGAGAGCGCGCCGCTGGAGGCGATGCCGCTGCACCTCGGCCAGCGCGTGCGCCACGCCAGCTTCGGCGAGGGCGTGGTGGTCGCCGCCGAAGGCTCCGGCGCGCACACGCGCGTGCAGGTCAACTTCGAGGACGCCGGCGCGAAGTGGCTGGTGCTGGCCTACGCCAACCTCACCGCGCTGTGACGCCGGCGGGACGCGCTGCGCTCACCCTGGCCCGAACGAGCGCGGGGGTGGCTTCGCTCGCGATGCCGAACGCCACCCGCGGCTGCAGCCGCTCCCGCGACATGCCGGATCGGGGGCGGAGCCGCCCGCGGCCCCGGCATGCGCTCACTGCCTGGCGTACTCGATCTGCATCGTCTTCGCTTCCTTGCCCTTGCGCGTCTCGTACCACTCGAACACGTAGTGGGCGGGATCGACGATGCGGATCACCTCGCGCACCGGCACCTTGGCGCCCGGCTTCATCGGGTCGTCCATCTGGCCATGGAAGGCATAAGCGTTCCTGGCCGCGTCATAGCTGCCCCAGGCCAGCCAGATGCCGGTCGACATGTTGTCCATCCAGGTGTTGAAGTAGCGGCCGCGCAGGTTGTCAAAGCCGAGCACGCCTTCGCCGCGGTAGGACTGGCCCATGAACGTGCCTTCGTGGCGCGTCTGGATGTAGCGGCCGTCGAACACCGCTTCGCTGCTGGACTTGCCTTCGCTGGTCTGCGGCGGCGCCTTCGGGTCCATCCAGGTCGTCATGCGGGCCTGCCAGTTGCCGACGAAGTAGGCGAGGCGCTTGTGCTCGGCGCGCACCTCGCCCATGCGCTGGTAGGCGTCCGCCATCGCCTGCTGCTCGGCGTTGATCGGCGGCGGGGTCTTGGTTTTGTCGTCGGCGAGGGCGGTGGCGCTCAGCGCCAGGGCGATGCAGCCGGCAACACGCAGGGTCGTGTTCATGGCTCCTCCCAATGGCCCGACAGGGGCGCGCCATCGTAGCGCCGCGGCGGCGGCCGATTGATTGCCTAGACAGGCATCGGCGGTGCGCCGGCAGCGTCGCGCGCCCGCAGCGGTTCCCACGCCGCGAGCGCGCGCTGCGCACGCTCGCGGCCCAGCGCGATCATCGGCTCGGCGCGGTAGAACTCGTACGCCGCGCAGGCGTTGCGCGGGATCTCGATCAGCAGGTCCGGGCGGTGCGCGGCGAGCTTCAGTTGCGCCAGGTTGTCCTGCACCAGGTCGAGCGCGCGGCCCATGATTTCCAGCCAGCCGGTTTCGCGCTCCGTGCCGGCATGGCCGCCGACGGTGCGCTCGACGAAGTCGGCGATCTTCTGCCGCAGCCCGTTGTGGCCGGGGCCGGCGCTGGCCTCGCGCTGCGGCGCCAACGCCTCCTCGGGACCGTTGACGCTGACCGCGATGATGTAGTCGCTGGGCTCGCGCAGCAGCGGCGTCAGCGGCACCGGGTTCATCAGCCCGCCGTCGACCAGGCGGCGGCCGTCGAGCTGGTGCGGGCGGAAGATCGTCGGGATCGCGATCGAGGCGCGGATCGCATCGAACAGCGGGCCGCGCGTCAGCCACACCTCGCGCTGGCGGTCGATGTCGGTGGCGACCGCGGTGAAGGTGACCGGCAGCGCCTCGATGTCGATTTCGCCGATCAGCTCGCGCAGCACGGCGATGATGCGCTCGCCCTTGATCAGGCCGCCGCCGGACAGGGTCCAGTCGACCAGGCGCAGCACGTCCATCTTCTGCAGCGCGCTGACCCAGTCGCGGTAGACGCCCAGGCGACCAGCGGCATAGGTGCCGCCGACCAGCGCGCCCATCGAACTGCCGGCGATCGCGACGATGTCGAAGCCGGCCGCCTCCAGCGCCTCGATCACGCCGATGTGCGCCAGCCCCTTGGCGCCGCCGGAGCCGAGCGCGAGCGCGACGCGGGGCCGGCGCGGCGAAGCGTCCGCCGTCGTAGCGGAAACCGCGGGATCGTTCATGTCCGGCATCTTCGCTGGCCGTCCCCGAATCGCACCTGAGCTGCGCCCCGTCGCAGCGCCACCGGCGGGTTCACGCCTGACCAAGGCGGACCTCGAAGCCGGGGCGCAACCGGCTACAGAAAGTATGGCCGCCTTCCGCGGGCAGGCCTAGCTGCGGCGTCCTCGGGCGCTATTGCGAATCAATTGCAATTGAGAATACGTCGCATTACGATGCGCGCCCTAACACGCCACATGCGGCGTCGTCCCACGCCAACGAGGTCATCATGCGTTCCCCATTGCAGACGCGCGCCATCCGCCTGCCCCTATTCCCGCTTGCGCTTGCGTTCGCGCTCGGGCTGGCGCCGTGCGCACCTGCCCACGCCGCCGAGCCTGCCGGTCATGCCGCGGAAGAAGATGCCAACGGATCCAATGAGGCGACCGAGCTGGAAAGCGTCGTCGTGACCGGCCAGCGCTACCTGCCCGATTACAGCGCGCGCCACACGCGCAGCGCAACGAAGACCGACACCCCGCTCCTGGACGTGCCGCAAGCGGTCACTGTGGTCACCGACAAGCTGATCGCCGACCAGGCGATGACCAGCATGGCCGAAGCCTTCCGCTACATGCCCGGCATCGGCGTGGCGCAGGGTGAAGGCAACCGCGACACGGCGGTGCTGCGCGGCATCAGTTCCACCGGCGATTTCTTCGTCGACGGCATTCGCGACGACGTGCAGTACTACCGAGACGTCTACAATCTCGAGCGCGTGGAGGCGCTCAAAGGCCCGAACGCGATGATCTTCGGCCGCGGCGGCAGCGGCGGCGTGATCAACCGCGTGACGCGCCAAGCCGACGGCATGGACCACCGCAGCGGCAGCCTGCAGCTCGGCTCCGACCAGCGGCGACGCGGCACCCTGGACTACGGTGCCGGCATCGGCGATGACGCGGGTTTCCGCATCAATGCCGTCTACGAGAACTCCAACAGCTTCCGCGACAAGTTCGAGCTGGAACGCTACGGCGCCAACCCCACCTTCGGCATCGATTTCGGCGCGGACACCCACCTGCACCTGTCGTACGAACACTTCCACGACGGGCGCACCGCCGACCGCGGCGTCCCTTCCTTCCAGGGCAGGCCGGTGGACACGGACCCGTCCACGTTTTTCGGCAATCCGGATCTCAGCCGGACCAAGGCCACGGTGGACGCATTCGACGCCACCCTCGAACACACCTTCAGCGACGATCTGAGCTTGCGCAACCATCTGCGCTGGGCGGACTACGACAAGATGTACCAGAACGTGTTCCCGGGCGCGGTGGACAGCACCGGCACCATGGTCACGCTGTCTGCCTACAACAATGCCACCGCGCGCAGGAACCTGTTCAACCAGACCGACCTGGTATGGAAGGCGGCCACCGGCGGCATCCAGCACACCGTACTGGCGGGCGCCGAGCTGGGCCTCCAGGTCACCGACAACTTCCGCATGACCGGCTACTTCGCGCCGGGTACCAACGTGGTGCCGCTGTCCAGTCCGACGGTCGACGTCCCGGTCGAGTTCCGCCAGAGCGCCACCGATGCCGACAACCACGGCGTCGCGAGGGTCGCGGCGCTCTACCTGCAGGACCAGATCGAACTGTCGCCGCACTGGCTGGCCATCCTCGGCGTGCGCCGCGACGACTTCCGTGTCGACCTGCACAACAACCGCAACAGCCAGGACTTCCGCAGCGACGACGACCCGTGGTCGCCGCGCGCCGGCCTGATCTACAAGCCGGTCGACGACATCTCGCTGTACGCCAGCTACAGCAAGGCCTTCCAGCCGCGCGCCGGGGACCAGTTGGCTTCGCTCAACGCCAGCAACGCGTCGCTCGAACCGGAAAGCTTCCTCAACCGCGAGATCGGCGCCAAGTGGGACATCCGCCCGGACCTGCAGGCCAGCGCGGCCATGTATCGCCTGGACCGCGGCAACGTGGCCATCGTCGATCCGGACGACGCCACCCGCATGATCTTGGTCGACGGCCAGGTCGCGAAGGGCGCGGAACTCGGCATCGCCGGCCACATCACGCCGGCCTGGCAGGTAATGGGCGGCTATGCGTACCAGACCGGCGAAATCACCGCCACGCAGTCGGCCACCGCGGTCAAGGGCAACCGCTTGGCGCAGTTGCCGCGCCATACGGTTTCGCTGTGGAACCGCTACGACTTCAGCCAGAAGTTCGGTGCCGGCCTCGGCATCGTCCACCGCGGCGCGATCTTCGCCAACGTCGACAACCAAGTGACGCTGCCCGCCTTCACCCGCGTCGACGCGGCGCTCTACTGGACGCTCGACCCCTCGATGCAGGTGCAGCTCAACATCGAGAACCTGGGCAACAAACGCTACTTCGCCAGCGCCAACAGCAACAACAACATCAGCCCCGGCGCGCCGCGCAGCGCATGGCTGAGCGTCAACTTCCACTACTGAGCCACCACCCGCGATGCACACGGCCGCCGCCGCTCCCAGGCGCACAAGCACCGGCTACCGCTGGATGCGCCGATTGCACATGTGGGTCGGCGCCTGGGGCGCGCTGGCTGCGCTGCTCTACGGCTTCACCGGACTGGTGATGAACCACCGCCTGGGCGACAGACCGTGGCCGCAAGGCAAGAGCGTGGAAGCCGCACGCGTCGTCCTCGCGGTCCCGACACAGGCGCGCACGTCGGCGGAGGCGCTGTCGCTCTGGCTGCGCCAAAGCCAGCAGCTCGATGCGCGAAGCATCCGCAAGGGACCGCCGCGTGGCCGCGATGCGGGGCCGGAACAATGGAACCTGTCCGGCGGCAATGTACGGGCGTCGTGGTCGCTGCAGTACACGTCGGGGGCGGCGGAAGTGGTGGTCAGGCATGACCGACAGAGCTGGCTTGCGGCGTTCAACCGCCTGCACAAGGCCGTCGGCGGCGGCGCCGCCTGGGTGCTGCTGGCCGACAGCTTCGCACTGGGAATGGTGCTGCTCGGCCTGTCCGGCCTGTGGATGTGGGCGCGCGGGCGCAGCGCGCGGCAGATTGCCGTCAGTGCACTCGGCGCCGCGGTCGCGGCACTGGCGCTGGTGCTGGGACCGGCGCTGCACTGAAAACGGCGGCTGCCGGCCGCGTCCCGGCGACGCCGCCCTAGCGCGGACGGCGACTACACGCCTCACCGCGGCGGCTGCGCGTAGCCGTCCAGCGCCAGCTTCAGCAGGATCTTCATTTCCTCGCGCAGCGGCAGCGGCGCGATCACCTCGGCGTCGGGGCCGTACTTCATCACGTCCATCAGCAGCTCGCGCGAATTGGAGTACGGCACGCGCAGCTCGTAGTGGCCGTCGGCCAGCCACTGGCCCTGCTGCTGCGAATGCCAGTGCTCGTCGGCGACCCAGCGCGCGGCGCGCGGCGAGAAGCGCAGCGTGGCCCAGGCCTTCGGCTTGCCGGCGAAGATGCCGTAGCTGGAGGCGAGGATCTCGTCGAGCTCGGCGGCGCCGCGGTCCTCCGCGCGCTCGTCCAGCGCGCGCGCGTCGGCGATGCGGTCGACGGCGAAGCTGCGCAGCGCCTCGCGCCGGTGGTCCCAGGCGTCGAGGTACCAGTTGTCGCGGTAGTGGGTGAGGCGCTGCGGCGACACCGTGCGCTGCGTCTCGGCGTCGGTGGTGCGCGCGCGGTAGCGGAACGTGAGGCGCCGGCGCTCCAGCACCGCGCCGGCGACGGCGCGGAACACCTGCTGGTCGAGCGCCCGCGCGCCGGAGGCGATCACGCGGATGCGCTCGACCGGCAGCGCCTTGCCGCTGGCGTGGTCGCTCAGCAGGCGCTCGATGCGCGCCTTGAACGGCGCCAGCGCGCCGGCCAGCACGCCGGGATCGCTGCGCCCGATCAGCTCCTGCAGCGCCATCAGCGCGGCCAGCTCCTCGCTGGTCAGCCACAGGCCGGGCAGCTCGAAGCGCTCGGCCTCGCCGGCGGCGTAGCGGAACGCACTGGCCTCGCCTTCCTCGGCGCTCTCCACCGGCGCGCCGAGGCCGTCGCGCAGGAACGCGATGTCGCGGTAGACGGTGGCGCGCGAGCAGGCCAGCTCGTCCTTCAGCCGCGGCAGCGACACCGGGTAACGCGAGGACTTCAGGATGCGGTGCAGGGTGAGGATGCGCTCGTAACGGTCCATGGCGTTCGTCGGCGCGGTCGGCGGGCCGCGGCTGCATGATGGGCGTCTAGTGTGTCACAGCCGCGCGCGCGCCCCGTAGCCGCGCACCGCACCGCCGGCCTGCGCGCTGCCGCTCGCGCCGCTCCGCGCGGCGGCATTCGACGCGCCGCCGCGCACGCGCATTCACCCGCGATTCAACGCGTCCGCCTAGCATCCCGTGCTTTACCTACTGCCCGAAGCCATGCGCCACATGAAACGCACCACCATCGCCTTCTCCCTCCTGCTCGCGCTGCCGCTGGCCGCCGCCGCGCAGGACGCCGCCCCCGCCTCCGCCGATGCCTCCGCGACCGCCGCCGACAGCGGCGGCTGGGCCGGCAGCGGCGAATTCGGCTACGCCGCCTCGCAGGGCAACTCGCACTCGGAAAACCTCAACGCCAAGCTCGGCCTGAGCAAGGACGACGAGGTGTGGCGGAACAACTTCTTCCTCACCGCGCTGCGCGCCAAGGGCGAGACCACGGTGACCACGCTGCAGAACGGCCAGGCCGTCAGCGAGGACCGCTACAGCACCACCGCCAACCGCTACGACGCCGGCGCCTCGCTCGGCTACAAGTACGATCCGCGCGCCTACGTCGTCGGCGCGCTGCGCTACGAACACGACGACTTCGCGGCGAACCGCTGGCAGGCGGCGGCTTCGCTCGGCTTCGGCTACATCGCGCTGAAGAACGGGCGCACCGAGCTGTCGTTCGAAATCGCGCCCGGCTACAAGCGCTACCAGCCGGCCGACTACTACGTGACCGACACTGGCGTCACCCCGCCGCAGACCCTGCTGGTGCGGCCCGCCGCGCAGGGCGAGCCGATCGTGCGCGGCCTGGCCAACTGGAAATACCGGCTGACCGCGAGCACCCGCTTCGAGGACACCGTGCTGGTGGAAGCCGGCACCGACAACCGCTACGCGCAGAACGATGCCGGACTGGCGGTCAGCATGACCGAGACGCTCGCGCTCAAGCTCGGCTACCAGGTGCGCTACAACAGCGACACCTCGCCCGGCACCAAGAGCACCGACCAGTTGTGGACGACCAATCTCGTTTACAGCTTTTGAGGACGGGAGACGGGCGAAGCGGCGTGCGCGGAGCGCACGCTTCCCGTGGGGGGCTTGACCCGCCATCGGGCATCGCGACGGCGGCCCAGGGCGGATCCGCGGCGCAGCCGCGTATCCGCCGCAACGGCGCCGGATGCAAAGGCGACCCGGCGGAAGCCGCTGCGTGGATTCCGCCCTACGGCGATTCGACGCGACGCGTATCGCCGGCCGGCGCGTCGAGGAATCCGGCGGCACCCTGTGCGAACAGCGCGGTCGCCACTGCGCGGCCGAGTTCCGCCGGCGCGCCGGCGTCGCCTTCGGCATGCGCGCGCAGCAGCGTGCCGCGCGCGGGGTCGCCGACCAGCCCGTACAGCGCGAGGCCGCGCTCGCCGAGCACGGCCCAGGCCGCCACCGGTACCGTGCAGCTTCCGCCCAGCGCCTCGTTCATCGCGCGCTCGGCGGCGGTGGTGCGGCGGGTATCGGCATCCTCGAGCGGCGCCAGCAGCTCCAGCACGCGCGTGTCGCCGGCGCGGACCTCGGCGGCGATCGCGCCCTGCCCCGGCGCCGGCAGCCAGCGCGGCGCGTCCAGCCGCGCGCGGATGCGCGCGGCCAGGCCGAGCCGCTCGAGCCCGGCGCAGGCCAGCACGATCGCGTCGTAGCCGCCGTCGTCGAGCTTGGCCAGGCGCGTATTGACGTTGCCGCGCAGGTCCAGCAGCTCCAGGTCGGGGCGCAGCGCGCGCAGTTGGGCCTGGCGGCGCAGCGAGGAGGTGCCGACGCGCGCGCCCTCGGGCAGGTCGGCCAGCGTCGCGTAGGCATTGCTGACGAACGCGTCGGCCGGATCGGCGCGCGGCAGCACCGCGCCCAGCGCGAAGCCGGGGTCGAGTTCGGCCGGCACGTCCTTCAGCGAGTGCACGGCGAGGTCGGCGCTGCCCTGCAGCAGCGCGACCTCCAGCTCCTTCAGGAACAGCCCCTTGCCGCCGATCGTCGCCAGCGGTCGGTCGAGGATCTGGTCGCCGCGCGTGGTCAGCGGCACCAGCTCGACGGCGAGGCCGGGATGCGCCGCGCGCAGCCGCGCGGCGGCGTGCTCGGCCTGCCACAGCGCGAGCGCGCTCTTGCGGGTGGCGATGCGCAGGATGTCGTTCTTCATCCGCGGATTGTCCGATGAAATCAGCTCTCGCGCAGCAGCCGGCGCAGCGCCGGCAGGTTGCGGCGGCTGACCTCGGGCGTGACCTCGGCGCCGGCGAGGCGCGCGACGATGCGGCCGTCGGCCAGCGCCTTCAGGCCGAGCAGGCGCTCGACCGGCACCAGGCAGTTGCGGTGCAGCCGCGCCAGGCGCTCGGGATGCGCCTGCTCCAGCGTCCGCAGCGAATCCTCCAGCAGCAGCACGCCGCCGACGTGGTGCACGGCGACATATTTCTCGTCGGCGAGCAGGTAGACCACTTCGTCCAATGGCACGCGCTTCAGCTCGCCGCCCATGCGCGCGACGAGATACGCGCGCGCGTTCGCGCCGGCGTCGCCACGCAGCGCGCCGGCGCGCTTCAGCGCCTCGCGCAGGCGCTCGACGCGCACCGGCTTCAGCAGGTAGTCGGCGGCGCGCAGCTCGTAGGCCTCCAGCGCGTGCGCCTCGTAGGCGGTGCAGAACACCACCTGCGGCGGCGCCGGCAGCGCGGCCAGGCGGCGCGCGATGCCGAGGCCGTCGAGGCCGGGCAGCTCGATGTCGAGCAGCAGCACGTCCGGCTTCAGTTCGGCGCACGCGGCCAAGGCGGCCTCGCCGTCGCCAACCGCGCCGACCAGCTCGGCGCCGGCGCACTCGCCGAGCAGCGCGGCCAGGCGCGCGCGCGCCAGCGGTTCGTCATCGGCGATCAGGATGCGCATCGGGCAGACGGAGGGTGACCGTGAAACCGTCGTCGTCGCGCGCCACCTCGAGCGCGGCGCGCGCGCCGAAATGGTAGCCGATGCGGCGGCGCACGCTGTCCAGGCCGTGGCCGTTGCGCGCGGTGGCGGCGCGGGCCGCGTCCGCCGGCAGCGGATTGGCCACCTCGATCACCACCGCGTCCGCCTCGCGCCACCCGGCGATGCGCACGCAGCCGCCGGCGGGCCGCGGCTGGATGCCGTGCAGCACCGCGTTCTCGACCAGCGGCTGCAGCAGCAGCGGCGGCAGCGGCAGCGCGCGCGGCAGGGCGTCGAGGTCGCGCTCGACGCGCAGCCGCTCGCCGAGGCGCAGTTGCTCGATGGCGAGATAGCGGTCGATCAGGTCGAGCTCCTCGCCGAGCGTGCCGACGCGGCCGTCGGCGCCGAGCGCGGCACGGAACAGTTCGGCCAGGTCCTCCAGCGTGCGCTCGGCCGCGGCCGGGTCGACGCGCACCAGCGCGGCGACGGTGTTCATGCTGTTGAACAGGAAGTGCGGGCGGATGCGCGCCTGCAGCGCCTCGACCTGCGCGCGCGCCACCGCGGCGAGGCGCGAGCGCCACTGCGCGAGCACGTAGAAGTAGCGCAGCAGCGCCGCGCCCAGCAGCGCCGCCAGCAGCGCGTTGCCGAGCACGAAGCGCGCGCCGCCGTCGGGCGTGAGCGCGGTGTCCAGCGCGTGGTCGAGCCACCACACGATGCCGCTGGCCGCGGCGACGATGGCGACGATCGCCGCCCACGCGGCGAAGTAGGCCTGCGTCGGCAACAGGCGGCGCAGCCACGGCGTCAACTTGCACAGCGCCACCGTGACCAGCAGCGCCAGCCACACCACCAGCAGGCTGGCGGTCGACAGCGCGCGGAACGAGGTCGGCGAATCCGGCGCCAGCGCCATCACCAGCACCACCAGCTCGGCCACGCCCACCGCCGCGGCCAGCGCCGGCAGGCCGCAGAACTGCGGCAGGCGCGTCTCCTCGGCGTGCAGCGGATCGGTCATCTCGTGCGCCTCGCGCGGCGGCGGCGGCCGCCCCGTCGCAGCATACCGGACCGGCTCAGAAGCCGAGGTGCGCGGCCAGCCAGATCCGCAGGTCGGCGATCTCCTGCGCGCAGACCTGGTGCGCCATCGGGTAGTCGTGCCACTCCACCGCGTGCCCCAGTTGCTGCAGGTACTCGCGCGAGCGCGTGCCCAGCGCCAGCGGCACGATCGGATCGAGGCTGCCGTGGCCCCAGAAGATCGGCACCGCGGCGTTGGCGGTGCTGGACTCCACCGCGGTGCCCTCGGCCAGCGGCAGGTAGGTGGACAGCGCGACGATGCCGGACAGCCGCCCGGCATGGCGCAGGCCGGCGGCCAGCGCGATCGCGCCGCCCTGCGAGAAGCCGGCCAGCATCAACTGCTGCGGGGCGATGCCGCGCGCGTACTCGCGCGCCAGCAGCGCCTCGACCTCGTCGACCGACGCGCGGATGCCGGCCTCGTCCTGGCGGCCGGCGAGATCGAGCGTGCGCAGGTCGTACCAGGCGCGCATCGGCGCGCCGCCGTTGAGCGTGACCGGGCGCACCGGCGCGTGCGGGAACACGAAGCGCAGCGGCGGCCAGCCGGGCGCGACCAGCTCCGGCACGATCGGCTCGAAATCGTGGCCGTCGGCGCCGAGGCCGTGCAGCCACAGCACGGCATGGCGCGGCGCGGGGCCGGTCTCGATCTCGACGCAGGGCAGCATGGCGGCATCCGCGGCAAACGAATGCGCCATGGTGCCGCAAGCGCGCGCGCGCGGGAAGCGCGGCGTGCAGGCCGGTGCAGCGGCCGCGGCCGCGAACCGCAAGCACGGCGATCGCGGCGGAAGCCGCCACGAAGGGCCACGGCACGCACCGCGACTTCCGGCCCGTGGCCGCGCGCGGACGCTCGGCTATCCTCCGCGCTTTCGTCCGGGAGGAACTCCATGCGCCGCTCCGTACTCGCCACCGCCGTGGCCCTGCTCGCCTGCGCGGCCGCGCCGCTGCGCGCGGCGCCCGCGCCGATCACGCTGGAACAGATCATGGCCGACCCGGACTGGATCGGGCCGCCGGTCGAGCAGCCGTACTGGAGCGCCGACGGCCGCAGCATCTACTACCAGCTCAAGCGCAGCGGCAGCCCGCTGCGCGATCTCTACCGCGTCGATCCGGCCGGCGGCCCCACCGCGAAACTCGACGACGCCGCGCTGGCCGACGCCGACGGCGGCCCCGCGGTATACGACCGCGCGCGCACGCGCGCCGCGTTCGTGCGCCACGGCGACGTGTTCATCCGCGAGCTCGCCAGCGGCCGCCTGCTGCAGGTGACGCGCACGCCGCAACGCGAGGCCGCGCCGCAGTTCTCCGCCGACGGCAGCGCGCTGCAGTTCCGCGTCGACAACGACTGGTTCGTCTACACGCTCGGCAGCGGCGTGACCGCGCCGGCGGCGCTGCTGAAGACCGCCAAGGATCCGGATGCCGAACGGCCCGGCGATCTCGAGCGCATGCAGCTGCGCCTGTTCAAGACGCTGCGCGAGGCCAAGGCCGACCGCGACGCGCAGCGCGCGCGCGAGCAGGCGCTGGACCAGGCCGACCCGACCCGCGTCGCGCGGCCGTTCTACCTCGGCGACGACGTGCAGGTGCTGGACACCGAGCTGTCGCCGAACGGCCGCTGGATGCTGGTGGTCACCGCGGCGAAGAACGCCGCCGAAGGCCGCAAGCCGGAGCTGATGCGCTATGTCACCGACGACGGCTATGCCGCGACCGAGAAGGCGCGCACCTACGTCGACCGCGACGCGCCGGCGCCGCAGAGCCTGCGCCTGCTCGATCTCGCCGCGCACGCGAGCTATCCGCTGCCGGCCGACGGCCTGCCCGGCATCAAGGACGATCCGCTGAAGGCGCTGCGCGCCAAGGCGATCGCGGCGCTGGCGAAGGACGGCCACGCCGACGAGGCGAAGGCGCTGGAAGCGCCGAAAGTGCGCGCGGTGCGCATCGTCGCCGAGGCCGAGGACGGCGGCGGCGGCGGCATCGTGTGGAGCGAGGACGGCGACCAGCTCGCGATCCAATTGCGCGCGATCGACAACAAGGACCGCTGGATCGCCACGGTCGACTTCGGCAAGCACGCGCTGGTGCCGCAGCACCGCCTGCACGACGACGCCTGGATCAACTGGAACTTCAACGATTTCGGCTTCCTCAAGGACGGCCGCACGCTGTGGTACCTGTCGGAGGAAACCGGCTGGTCGCAGCTCTACGTCAAGCCGCCGGATGCGCGCAGGGCGCGTGCGCTGACCGCGGGCAAATTCGAGGTCTCGCACCCGGTGCTGTCGCCGGACGGCAAGTGGTTCTACCTGCGCACGAATCGCGAGGCGCCGTACCGCTACGACGTCTACCGCATTCCCGCGACGGGCGGCGAGCTGGCCCGCGTCACCGCCTTCGGCGGCATGGACGATTTCCTGCTCTCGCCCGACGGCAGCCGCCTCGCCGTGCTGCATTCCTCGGCCTACGTGCCGCCGCAGCTCGCGGTGGCGAACGCCGACGGCAGCGGCGCGCGCACGCTGACCGACACGCGCACGCCCGAATACAAGGCGCTGCACTGGGTCGAACCCGAGTACGTGCAGGTGCTCTCCACCCACGGCGCCGGCGCGATCCACGCCAAGTTCTACGAACCGGCCGATTACGACGCCACGAAGCCGCATCCCGCGGTGCTGTTCGTGCACGGCGCCGGCTACACGCAGAACGTGCATTCGAGCTGGCCGTACTATTTCCGCGAGCAGATGTTCCACAACCTGCTGCTGGCCGAAGGCTACGTCGTGCTCGACATGGACTACCGCGCCAGCGAGGGCTACGGCCGCGCCTGGCGCACGGCGATCTACCGACAGATGGGCCATCCGGAGCTGGAGGACCTGCTGGACGGCAAGGCCTGGCTGGTGAAGGAGCACGCCGTCGATCCGCAGCGCGTCGGCATCTACGGCGGCAGCTACGGCGGCTTCATGACGCTGATCGCGCTGCTGCGCGCGCCGGGCGAGTTCGCCGCCGGCGCCGCGCTGCGGCCGGTCACCGACTGGACCACGTACAACCACGAGTACACGTCCAACATCCTCGACGACCCGCGCCTCGATCCCGAGGCCTACCGCATCAGCTCGCCGATCGAATACGCCGAGAACCTGCGCGACCCGCTGCTGGTCTGCCACGGCCTGATCGACAACAACGTGCTGGCCAGCGATTCGATCCGCCTGTACCAGCGCTTCATCGAGCTGCACAAGGACAACTTCTGGCTGTCGCTGTACCCGCTCGACCGCCACGGCTTCGTCCACGCCGATTCCTGGTACGACGAATACCGGCGCATCCACGAGCTGTTCACGCGCTACCTCAGGCCCGGCGGCTGAGCGGGTGCCGGTGCCGCGTGCGGCACCGGCGCGCCCCTGCGGGTCCGGCGTGCGCTTTCCTCTCCCGCCGGTCGTTGCTTGACAGCCCCAACAAACTGGTTTAGCCAAGGCGCGCTGTCCATCCCTGAGGAAGCACCCATGACCACGCAACACGCCATGCCCCGTTCGGCCGAACACGATCTGGTCGTCCTGGTTTCCCAAGTCCGCAGCGAGATGCTCGGCCGCGTCGAGCGCGAGCTCGCCGAGGTCGGTGTCGAGAGCTACATCGTGTACGTCGGCCTCAAGCGCCTCGAGACGCAGGGTCCGATGACGGTCGCCGAGCTTGCCGCCGCGCTGCGCCAGGACCGCGACGTGCTCAAGCGCACCTGCGGCCGGCTCGAGCGCCAGGGCCACCTGCGCCGGCTCGACGGCACGCGCACGTCCCGCTACGCGCTGACCGACAGCGGCCGCGCCCTGCTCGACCGCGCCCAGGCGCGTGGCGACCATGCCCTGAAGCGCTGCGTGGAAGGGGCCAGCGACGACGAGATCGTCCAGTTGAACGGCGCGCTGGGCCGTTTCCTGGGTCACCTGCGCAGCGCCGCCTGAGCGCGGGCGCGGCGCCCTCCGAGAGCCCCGGTTCGCCGGGGCTCTTTTTTGGTGAATTAGTTGCCTTGACAACTATAATCCAGTCCATAGAATGCGCGGCATGGATTCCTCCCCCATGCCCACACCGCTCTCCGACAGCAACCTCGGCGCGCTGCTCTGCCGGGTGCGCAATGAGCTGATCGGCAACCTGGAGCGCGAACTGGCGGCGCACGGCTTCGAAATGAACTTCAGCCAGTACCTGGCGCTGAAGAAGCTGGCCGCGCACGGCCCGATGGCCGCCGGCGAGCTGGCGCGCATGATCAACCTCGATGCCGGCGCCACCACGCGCCTGCTCGATCGGCTCGAAGCCAAGGGCTACCTGCGCCGGCAGCCGCACGAGCAGGACCGCCGCGCGCTGCGCATCGCCCTGACCGAAGCCGGCCAGGCGCTGTGGACCGACATCCATGCCTGCGGCGAGCGCGCGCTCGCCCGGGCCACGCGCAACCTCGCTGCGACGGAACGCGACCGACTGCAAGCGATGCTGGACGGCATCCTCACCGCCCTGCGCGACGGCCATTGAGGCCACGGCAACTACTGTTCGGGCAACCATCATGCGTTCGCTTACCTCTGCCTTGACGCTCGGCCTGGCCGTGACGCTCGCCGGCTGCGCCAGCACGCGCGGCCTGCAGCCGTCCGGCACCGCGCTCGATCCGGCGCAACTGCACGCCGAACGCAGTCTGGCCGGCGCGCCGCTGCGCGCCGACTGGCCCGCGACCGACTGGTGGCGCGCGCTCGGCGACGCGCAGCTCGACGCGCTGATCGACGAGGCGCTGGCCGGCAACCCCGGCCTCGCCGCCGCCGACGCGCGCGTGCGCCTGGCGCAGGCCGACGCCGGCGCCGCCGATGCCGCGCGCAAGCCGGAGGTGACCGCGAACGCCGGCTCCTCCGGCATCCGCATCCCGCAGACGGTGCTCGAACCGCCGATGGGCGGGCACTACAGTGCGCTGAACACGCTGTCGCTGAAGTTCGCCTACGGCTTCGACCTGTGGGGCGGCAAGCGCGCGGCGTGGGAAGCGGCGCTGGGCGAAGCGCGCGCCGCCGAGGTGGACGCGCGGGCCGCGCGACTGACCCTGTCCGCCGACATCGCCCGCACCTATCTCGCGCTGGCCAACGGCTACGAACGGCTGGACCTCGCCCGCGACGAGCGCACGCGTGCCGAGCACACGCTCGAGCTGACCCGCCAGCGCGTGCAGGCCGGCATCGACAACCAGTTGCAGCTGAAACAGGCCGAGGCCGCCGTGCCCGCCGCCGAGCAGCGCCAGGCCGCGGCGCAGCAGGACATCGACACGGCGCGCGCCGCGCTGGCCGCGCTGCTCGGCCGCGGCCCCGACCGCGGACTCGCGATCGAACGCCCCCGGCCGCTCGCGCCCGCCGCACTGGCGCTGCCGTCCAGCGTGCCGGCGGAACTGCTCGGCCGCCGTCCCGACGTGGTCGCCGCGCGCTGGCGCGTGCAAGCCGCGGGCAAGCGCATCAAGACCGCCAAGGCCGCGTTCTATCCGAATCTCAACCTCGCCGCCGCGGTCGGTTTCGCCGCGCTCGGCACCGACGGCCTGCTGACCGCGCCGAGCCGCTACTACCAGTTCGCGCCGGCGCTGTCGCTGCCGCTGTTCGACGGCGGCCGCCTGCGCGCCAACCTCGCCGGCAGCGACGCGCAGTACGACCTGGCGGTTGCGCAGTACAACCAGATCCTGGTGAACGCGCTGCGCGACGTCGCCGACGGCGTCGCCGCGTTGCGCGCGCTGGACGTCCAGGTCGACGCGCAGCGACAGACGCTGGACAGCGAGCGCGGCGCCTTCGACCTCGCCATGCAGCGCTATCGCGCCGGCGTCGGCAGCTACCTCGAAGTGCTGACCGTGCAGCAGCCGCTGATCGGCGCCGAGCAGCAGATGGCGACGCTGCGCAGCGCGCGCCTCGACGCTTCCGTGCAGTTGATCGAAGCGCTCGGCGGCGGCTTCCGCGCCGCCGCCGACGCCCCCGACCCGATCGCCGCGCGCACCGCCGCGCCGGCGCCGACTCCCTGAGACGCACCCCATGACCACCGAAAACTACGCCAAGAACGATGCCGCTCCCGCCGCCGCGCCCGGCAACGGCCGCCGCCGCTTCCTGCTGCGCCTGCTGCTGGCCGTCGTCGTGCTCGCCGCGGTCGGCAGCGGCCTGTGGTACCTCATCGTCGGGCGCTGGAACGAAACCACCGACGACGCCTACGTGCAGGGCAACGTGGTGCAGATCACGCCGCAGATCGCCGGCACCGTGGTCAGCATCGGCGCCGACGACGGCGACCGGGTGACCAAGGGCCAGGTGCTGGTCAGGCTCGATCCCAGCGACGTGAACGTGGCGCTGGAGCAGGCCAGGGCCAACCTGGCGCGCACCGTGCGCCAGGTGCGCGGCCTGTACAGCAACGTCAGCGGCGGCGAGGCCGACGTCGCCGCCAGGCAGGTCGCGCTGGACAAGGCGCGCGCCGACTACGCGCGCCGCGAGGGCCTGGCCCGGAGCGGCGCGATCTCCGCCGAGGAGCTGGCGCACGCGCGCGACGCGCTGGCCGCGGCGCAGAGCGCGCTGGCCGCCTCGCAGCAGCAGTTGGGCGCCAGCAGGGCGCTGGTCGACGACACCGTGATCGCCTCGCATCCCGAGGTGCAGGCCGCCGCCGCCGCGCTGCGCCGCGCCTACCTCGACTCCGTGCGCACCACCCTGATCGCGCCGGTCAGCGGCTATGTCGCCAAGCGCACCGTGCAGGTCGGCCAGCGCGTGCAGCCGGGCGCCGCGCTGATGGCGGTGATTCCGCTGCAGCAGGTCTGGGTCGACGCCAACTTCAAGGAAACCCAGCTCGAGCACATGCGCATCGGCCAGCCGGTGACGCTGCGCTCCGACCTGTACGGCGACGGCGTCGCTTTCCACGGCAAGGTCGAGAGCCTCGGCGTCGGCACCGGCAGCGCGTTCGCGCTGCTGCCGGCGCAGAACGCCACCGGCAACTGGATCAAGATCGTGCAGCGCGTGCCGGTGCGCATCGCGCTCGATCCGCGCGAACTGCAGAAGCATCCGCTGCGCATCGGCCTGTCGATGGACGTCGACGTCGGCCTGCACGACCGGTCCGGCCCGATGCTGGCGCAGCGCCCGCCGCAGCAGCCGGCGTTCAGCACCGACGTCTACGACCGCCACGACGGCGAGGCCGACGCGCTGATCCGCGCCATCGTCCACGCCAACGCGGATACCGGCCGCCGCGTGGCCCGGCGCGACTGAGCGGCGCGGCGCCGCCGCATGCCGGCCGCCCGCGGCGACGCCGCGCGGCCCGGCTCCCCGCATCCATCCCGCAATCCGACCAGGCCCCGACGCGACGATGAGCGCCCCCGAATTCCGTCCGCCCAACCTGGCGCTGACCACGATCGGCCTGTCGCTGGCGACGTTCATGCAGGTGCTGGACCTGACCATCGCCAACGTCTCGCTGCCGACCATCGCCGGCAACCTCGGTGTCAGCGCGCAGCAGAGCACCTGGGTGATCACCTCCTTCGCCGTCGCCAACGGCATCGCGCTGCCGCTGACCGGCTGGCTGACCCGCCGCTTCGGCGAGGTGCGCCTGTTCGTGCTGGCCACGCTGCTGTTCTCGCTGGCCTCGTTCCTGTGCGGCATCGCGCAGAGCATGGGCATGCTGGTCGGCTTCCGCGCGCTGCAGGGCGCGGTGGCCGGGCCGATGTACCCGATCACGCAGGCGTTGCTGATCTCGGTCTACCCCGCGCACAAGCGCGGCCACGCGCTGGCGCTGCTGGCGATGGTCACCGTGGTGGCGCCGATCGTCGGCCCGATCCTCGGCGGCTGGATCACCGACAACTACAACTGGCCGTGGATCTTCTTCATCAACGTGCCGATCGGCATCTTCGCCAGCACGGTGATCGCCGCGCAGTTGCGCGGCAAGCAGGAACAGACCGAGCGGCCGAAGATGGATTACGTCGGCCTGGCCACGCTGGTGATCGGCGTCGGCGCGCTGCAGATCGTGCTCGACAAGGGCAACGACGAGGACTGGTTCAACTCGCCGTTCATCGTGGTCGCCTCGATCGTCTCGGTGATCGCGCTGGCGCTGTTCCTGATCTGGGAGCTGACCGACAAGGATCCGATCGTCGATCTCAGGCTGTTCCGCCACCGCAACTTCGCCGCCGGCACGCTGGCGCTGGTGCTGGCCTACGCCGCGTTCTTCTCGATCGCGCTGCTGGTGCCGCTGTGGCTGCAGCGCCAGCTCGGCTACACCGCCACCTGGGCCGGCTACGCCAGCGCGCCGCTGGGCATCCTGCCGGTGATCCTGACCCCGTTCATCGGCCGCTACGCGACACGCTTCGACCTGCGCTGGCTGGCCGCCTTCGCGTTCGTGGTGATGGGCGCGACCTGCTTCATGCGCGCCGGCTTCAACCTCGACGTCGACTTCGGGCGCGTCGCGCTGGTGCAGTTGCTGCAGGGCCTGGGCGTGGCGTTCTTCTTCATGCCGGTGCTGACCATCCTGCTGTCCGACCTGGCGCCGCGCGAGATCGCTGCCGGCTCCGGCCTCGCCACCTTCCTGCGCACGCTGGCCGGCAGCTTCTCCGCCTCGATCACCACCCTGCTGTGGGAGCACCGCGCGATCGCGCACCACGCCCAGCTCGCCGAGCACATCACCGCGTTCGATCCCGGCACCCGGCAGGCGATGGCCGCGCTGGGCGGCAGCGACCCGACGCGCGCGGCGCTGCTGCTGGACCAGGCGATCACCCAGCAGGGCTACCAGATCGGCTTCAACGAGGTGTTCCACGCGCTCGGCTGGATCTTCGTCGGCCTGCTGCTGGTGGTGTGGCTGGCCAAGCCGCCGTTCGCGCCGAAGGCGGGGCCCGCGGCGAGCGGCGGGCACTGAGGACGCCCGCTCGCATCGCGACGGGCGCGCTGCGCGCATCGGCGATGCAGCGCGCTTGCTCCCTCTCCCCGGCGGGGAGAGGGTTGGGGTGAGGGGGTGCCGTCCGCAGGACGGCCGCCCTTCGTTTCGGCAAAGGCTAAAGTGCGCGCTGCGCGCGTTCCCCCCCCCCGCGGAGAGAGGGAAAAGCAAAGCAGGGAAACGGCGGTCATCGCGACGCAGCGATCGCCGCCGTCTCCGCGCCGTCGCGCGCGTGCGCGCCTACTTCACCGGCGCCATCAGGTGCTGGTACGGCGTGCCCGCCCACATCACGTACGGGGCGTGCGTGTCGGGCTCGGCGCTCTTGGGGTACTGGTCGTAGAAGCTGGCGTCGGCGCCGACCACCATCACGTGCGGCCCGGTCTTGATCCAGTGGTTGCTGGCGGTCGGCGCGGTTGCGTAGGGATCGGTGTTGCTGGCGTCGGTGCCGCCTTCCAGCATGTACATGAAGCCGATCTTGCCGGCCGGCGGCGGCTGGTGCGCGACCCAGGCGTTGACCCATTCCATCGCGTTCTTGTCCATGCACATCGGGTCCGGGCCGGGCGTCGCCGGGTTGTCGGCCATGCAGGTGAAGCCGTTGTGGCCCTCGCGCAGCGTGCGCATCTTGCCGGCGGCGTCCATCGCCACGATGGTGGCGCCCTTGGCGACGCGCGCGGGCGCGGCGCGCATGGCGCTGGCGATCTGTTCGGCGTCGGTCATGGCCTTCTTCCCGGCCGCCTGCACGCCCGCTGTCAGCACCAGCGCGAGGGCGACGATGGAATAACGGCCGATCAAGCGTGTCGTGTTCATACCTGCCTCCGTACACGGTTGTGACGAACCAGCCTGGCCTCCTGCCTGCGAGCCACGCTGCCGGCGCCGCGGGGCGCAGCCGACGGCACTGCGGCGGCGTGCGTACTCTCCCTGATTCGATAGCGCGAACGCCCCGCGCCGCGCCGATCGCGCGCAAGCGCCGGCCGCGGCGATGCCGCCATCGCCGGCGCTGCGGGGAAGCATGGATGCGGGCTGCGGAAAGCGTTCGCAGGAACGCGATGGCGCCGGACGGCGCCGCGAAGATGGCGCGGCGCGCCGCGCGCCCCGCCCGTCGCGCCGGCTCGGGCCGACGCGCCGTTGCCGACCACGGGACCGCGGCGGCGGGCGCCCATACGAGACCTCCTGCCTGACCCGGATTCCGGGCCGTGGAGTCCTGCATGAAGGTTGCCAGTATGGGCGCGTCCGGCGGAGGCGGCAACGGCCCGTGGACGGCCGCGCCGCGCCGTTGTACGCCGTTCAGAACGCCACGCCCGCCAGCAGCACGGTCTCGCCGTGGTTGGGCTTGTGGAAGTCGCCGTTGGAGATGTGCCGCGCCAGCACCTGCCAGTGGCGGCCCTGCCAGCCGAGGCTGCTGACGAACTCGTACGGCGTGCTGAGCGCGTCGGTGCGGCCGGCGGTGGCGGCAAGCTGGAAGCCGGCGTAGAGGTCGCGCCACAGGTACACGCGCGCGCCGGCGGCGCCGAGCCACACGTCGCGGTCGAGCCGATCGGTGGCGGTATCCGGCCGCGCGGCAACGCGTCCCAGCGCGAACGCCGGCGCCCACGCCAGCTTCCAGACGGGCTGCGCGTCGCCGACGCATTCGACGAAGGCGGCGTCGGTCCAGCGGTGCTGCAGCGTCAGGCTGCGGCCGACCGAAACCTCGACGTGCGCGGCGTGGGCGGCGCCCGCCACCGCGAGCAGTGCCGCCGCCGCGCGGGCGAGGACGCGCCGCGCTCGCACGGGCGCATCGGCGGGCCCGAGTCTCGAGGCCATCATGCACCTCCGCCGTGGCCGCCGAGCCGGCCGCCACGGACGGATCATAGCGCCGCCGCATCCGCGCGGCGGCGCCCGGCTCACGGCGCGATCGGCTTGCGTCCGGCCGCGTGCAGCTTGTCGTTCAGCGCGGCGAGGTCGCCGGCCTTGAGCCGCTGCCAGTCGGCCAGCGTGGCGTCGAGCTTCGCCGACAGCGCGGCATAGCCGGCCTGCGCATCGGGCGACGGCGCGGCGTCGGCGCCGCCGTCTGCCGCCGCCATCAGCTTGCCGAGCGCGTCGTCGAGGAAGCGGAAGCTGGCGGTGGTGGTCGGCGGCAACGCCCAGGCGTTGTGCGGGTTCGGCGCGTCGACCAGGCCGCTGATGGCGCGCAGCTTCGCGTCGAACGCATCCACGGCGGCAGCGAGTTCGCCGTCGGCATCCTTGCGCGCGCCGAGCGCCGCCTGGTGCGTCGTTTCCGCTTCGTGCGCGGCGGCGGCGAGCCGAGCCTGCGCCGCCTCGACCCGGCGCGCGAACGCGAACTGCCGCGCGTAGGCGTCGGCGGGCAGCTTGACGCGCGGATCGGCGAGCACGGTCAGCGGCTGGCGGTAGCGCTTGCCGTCGACGCTCAGCTCGGCGGTGTAGCGCCCCGGCGGCGCCCACACGCCGTCGGCCCAGGCGTTGCCGTGCGCCAGCGCCGACGGTGCGGCATAGCGCAGCGGCCAGACGAAGCGGTGCATGCCCGGCGTGGTCGCCAGCGTGGACGGCGTCGGCAGCCATTCGGGCGCGGCGTTGCCGGTCGCGGCGTCGCGCTTGGGCGGCGCGTCGGCGCTGGAATAGTGCCGCACCAGGCTGCCGTCGGCGGCATAGATGGACAGCTCGACCGGCTTCTTCGCCGCCTTCGCCAGCACGTAGTCGAGGCGCGCGCCGAACGGCGGATTCTCCGCGGTCGGCTCGTCCTTCGGCAGCGGCGTGCCGGTGAACTCCGACGGCCGCACGCGGATCGCGACCGACGGCGCGAACAGGCGCGTCGCCGGCCTGGCGTCGGCGGCGAGCTGGCGCAGCGGGCCGGCGTCGTCGAGGATCCAGAAGCCGCGGCCGTGCGTGGCGATGACGATGTCGTCGCCGTGCACGTCGATGTCGCGCACCGAGGTGCGCGGCAGGTTGAGCTGCAGCAGCTGCCAGTGGTCGCCGTCGTCGAACGACACGTACATGCCGAGTTCGGTGGCGGCGTACAGCAGGCCGCGCTGCCGCGGGTCCTCGCGCACGGCGTTGACGAAGTCGCCGTCGCGGATGCCGGCGACGACGAGCCGCCACGACTTGCCGCCGTCGCGCGTGCGGTAGATGTACGGCTTGCGGTCGTCGAGGCGGTGGCGGTCGACCGCGGCGTAGGCGACGTCGCGGTCGAAGTGCGAGGGCTCGAGGATGCCGACCTTCGACCACGCGGTCAGCGCTGCCGGCGTGACGTCGCGCCAGTGCGCGCCCTCGTCGTCGCTGCGCCAGACCAGGCCGTCGTCGGTGCCGACCCACAGCAGCTTCGCGTCCAGCGGCGAGGAGCCGATCGCATAGACCACGCCGCGGCGCGGGCCCTGGTGCAGGTGGTTGGCCGCGGTGACCGCGTCGAGGTTGGCCGGCACGCCGGGATCCTCGCGCGTCAGGTCGGGGCTGATCGCCGCCCAGTGCTCGCCGCCGTCGTCGGTGCGCCACAGCTTCTGGTTGCCGAAGTACAGCACGCGGTGATCGCGCGCGTTGAACGCCAGCGGCAGCGTCCAGGTGCGGCGGTACAGGTCCGGCTGCGCCAGCGTCGGATCGACCGAGCGCGTCTGCTCGGTGCGCAGGTCGAGCTTGTCCACGTCGCCGCCGTAGACGATCTCCGGATCGTCCGGATCGGGCGCGATCATGCCGCTCTCGCCGCCGGCGGTGACTTCGTGGAACTGCTCCATGCCGATGCGGTCGCGGTACGGCGCGATGCTCGGCAGGCCGACCGCACCGGAATCCTGCTGCGCGCCGTAGACGCGGTACGGGAAGCGGTCGTCGGTGACGACGTGGTACATCTGCGCGGTCGGCTGGTTGTGCCAGGACGACCAGGTCTTGCCGCCGTTCAAGGTGACGATCGCGCCCTGGTCGACGCCGAGGATCTGCCGATCCGGGTTGGCCGGATCGATCCACAGCTCGTGGAAGTCGTCACCGGTGGGATCGCCCTTCAGCGCGATGAAATGCGCGCCGCCGTCGTCGGAGCGCAGCACGATGGTGTTCATCGCGTAGACGCGGTCGGGGTTCTTCGGATCGGCGGCGATGCGGCCGAAGTACCAGCCGCGCTGCCAGATGCGGTCGTCGCCGCTCGTCTTGCGCCAGTTGGCGCCGGCGTCGTCGGAGCGGTACAGGCCGCCCTCGTCGCCGTCGACCAGCGCGTACACGCGCGTGGGCGCCGCGTCGGAGAGGGCGATGCCGATGCGGCCCACCTTCGCCGGGAAGCCGTGGCCGGCGAGCTGCGTCCAGTGCGCGCCGCCGTCGGTGGACTTGTACAGGCCGGAACCCGGGCCGCTGGCCGGCGGATAGACGTTCCACGGCGTGCGCCGCACCTGCCACAGCGCGGCGTAGAGCGTGTCCGGCCGGCCCGGTTCGAAGGCGAGGTCGATCGCGCCGGTGGCGTCGTCGGGGCCGAGCACCTTCTGCCAGGTCTTGCCGCCGTCGCGCGTGCGGAACACGCCGCGCTCGGCGTTCGGGCCGTAGGGATGGCCGAGCGCGGCGACGAAGGCGACGTCGGCATCGCGCGGATCGACCAGGATCTTGCCGATCTGCTGCGTATCCTCGAGACCGCGGTGTGCCCACGTCTTGCCGCCGTCGCTGGACACGTACACGCCGTCGCCCTGGGCGATGTCCGAGCGCATGTCGGCCTCGCCGGTGCCGACGTACAGCACCTTCGGATCGGACGGCGCCACCGCGATCGCGCCGATCGAGCCGACCGGCTGGCCGTCGAAGATCGGCTGCCAGGTGCGGCCGGCGTCGTGCGTCTCCCACACGCCGCCGTTGACCGCGCCGAAGTAGAAGTGCTGCGGCTGGCCCTGCACGCCGGCCACGGCCAGCACGCGGCCGCCGCGGAACGGGCCGAGCAGGCGCCAGTGCAGATCCTGGAACAGCGTGGGATCGACCGCGGCGGCGGCGGACCACGAAGCGGCGAGCAGCACGAGTGCGGAGAGCAGGCGACGCATGGGCAACCCCGGGGAGGAACGCCGCGCACGCGGCATCCGCCGATCATAGCGAAGCGCGCCGGCCCGGCATGGGCTGGAAGGCATGATGTGGAGGGAGTGGGGACCAAGGCGAGAAACGTGCGGCTCGAGCGACGGGCCGACGAGGTGCGCGCCCCGCCAACGCTCGTCTCCCGTCCCCCTACTCCCCGCTCCCAAAGACCAGATCGCCGAACCAGGCGCTGGCGCGGCTGCGCGTGTTGTCGGTGTCGCTGGCGACGGCGATGCCGATCACCCGCGGCGCCGGCTGGCCGAACGCGGCGCGGTAGTCGGCGGCGAGGTCGCGGCGCTCGCGGCGCCATTGGCCGGCGCGCGCGTCGCCGCTCTCCAGCACGATCTCGCGCACCGTGGCGACGAACGGATCGGCGGCGATCGTGCCCGGCGCGCGGCGGTTGTCCCAGACGTAGCACAGCGCGGCGTTCGGCAGGTCGACGCCCAGCACCCTGCGCGCCAGCCTGAGCTTCCAGCGCGTGGCGAAACCGAGCGCGCCGTCCGGCACGTCGAAGAACACGTACACGCGCGCCGCGTAGTCGTCGCCGGAGCGTCGCTGCGGCCGCGCCGCGGCGACCGCATGGTCGATCTTCCAGCGCCACGCCAGGGTGCTCGCGGCCGGCAGATCGAGCGCGTGCGCCAGCGCGCCGGCGCTGCGCTCGGCGTCGGCGCGCAGCACCGTGGTACCGGCATCGTCGACCAGCGTGAAGCGCGTGCGCGCCGGCTTGCGCGACATCCGGTAGAAGCTCCAGCCGGGCGGCCACGCGGCGCCGGGCGCGCCGGCGGAGAAGCGCAGCACGACCGCGTCCGCCGCCGCGGCGGCGCCCAGGCACAGCAGCAGGAACAGCGGCAACAGGCGTTTCATCGGATCGGGTCCACGCGGCGGGATCGTCCCCGCGCGCGGCGGCACGACGCGCGGGGCGCCGCCGCGAGTGTGGCATGAACGCCGCCGGCCGCCGCCGGCGCGGGTGATAAAATCCGGCGCGCCCGGACCCGGGCCCCCTTCCCGCCAACCGATCGCCGCCGATGTACGCCGTCAAATGGATCTTGCTCGCCGTCCTGGTGGCCTCCGCCGTCTACGTGCATTTCCGTGGGCGCGTGCGCCATCGCGTGTTCCGCCAGATCACCGACCACTCCACCTTCATGGCGCCGATCAACGTGGCCATGTACGCGTGTTCGCGCGTGCCGACCACGCCGTACCTGCCGATGGACAGGCTGCCGGAGCTGGCCACGCTGCGCGCGCACTGGCGGGAGATCCGCGAGGAAGCGGTCAAGCTCGCCGAGGCGCAGCGCATCAAGGCCTCCGACAAGTACAACGACGCCGGCTTCAACTCGTTCTTCCGCGCCGGCTGGAAGCGCTTCTACCTCAAGTGGTACGACGTCGACGCGCATCCGTCGGCGCAGCGGCACTGCCCGCGCACGGTCGAACTGCTGCGCGGCATCCCGACGATCAAGGCGGCGATGTTCACCGAGCTGCCGCCGGGCAGCCGCCTGACCAGGCACCGCGACCCCTACGCCGGCTCGCTGCGCTTCCACCTCGGCCTGATCACGCCCAACGATGATCGCTGCTACATCGACGTCGACGGCCAGCGCTACAGCTGGCGCGACGGCGAAGGCGTGGTGTTCGACGAGACCTACATCCACTACGCTGCCAACGAGAGCGAGCGCAACCGCATCATCCTGTTCTGCGACGTCGAGCGTCCGTTGAAGTACCGCTGGGCGGCGACGTTCAACCGCTTCGTCGCGCGCCACCTGGTCGCCGCCGGCGCCGCGCCCAACGACGAGGGCGACCGCACCGGCGGCATCAACAAGGCGTTCAAGTATTTCTACGCGGTGCGCCTCAAGGGCAAGGCGCTGAAGGCGAAGAACCAGACGCTCTACTACGTGCTCAAGTGGACGCTGCTGGGCGGCATCCTCGCCCTGATCTTCCTCACCTGACCCGGCGCGTCGGCGCCCGCGTGCGGAACGTGATGCCGGCAATGGTTTCCGCTGTTTCCGCGCGCTAACGTGCGTGCGCGCCGCCGGCTGCCGGCGTCGCGGGGGGGGGCGCATGCCGAAGCGGAAACGCCAGCCGTCGGACCGCACCGGCAGCCGCGGAGGCGGCTGCGGCCGCCCACGGCATGCAGGGCGTGCGCGCCGCCGGCGTCGCGCGACCCCGCCGTCGCCTCATCCACAAGGAGCCCGTGCATGAAGCCGCTGCCGCGCGCATTCGCCATCGTCGTCTGCCTGGCGCTCGCCGCCTGCACGCTGCAGCCGCACCGGCCGAGCCCCGCCGAGCAGGCCGAGATCTGGCGCATGACCGCCGAGGGCGGCGTGGTCTACGGCTACCCGCTGCTGCTGATGGACGCGACGCGCGCGCTGCAGACCGCCGTCGCCGCGCCCGACGCCGAACGCGCGCCGGTCAACCGGCTGCGCCTGCAGCGCACGCTGCCGGACGCGCGCACCACCGACGTGAGCTACGCCAACGTCGATGCGCTGTACGTCAGCGCCTGGCTCGACCTCGCCGCCGAACCGCAGGTGCTGGTCGTGCCCGATCCCGGCCAACGCTTCGTGATGCTGCCGCTGCTGGACGGCTGGAGCGAAACCTTCGCGCGCCTCGACGCGCGCGGCAGCGGCCGGCGCGGCCGCGCCTACGCGCTGGTCGGGCCGGGCTGGCAGGGCGACCTGCCCGACGGCGTGCAGCGCATCGACGCGCCGACCGCGATGGTCTGGCTGCTCGGCCGCGTCGGCGTCGACGGCCGCGACGACCTCGCCGCCGCGCGCCGCCTGCAGGCGCGCTTCCGCCTGCTGCCGCTGTCGGCGTGGGGCAAGCGCTACGCGCCGCCGAAGCGCGCGCCGGTCGACGCGGCGGCGGATACCGCGACGCCGCCCGCCGCGCGCCTCGCGCACATGGACGCCGCCGCGTTCTTCGGCAGCCTCGCCATGCTGCTGCACGACAACCCGCCGCGCGCCGCCGACGCGCCGCTGCTGGCGCGGCTGGCCACGCTCGGCGTCGTGCCCGGCCGAACGTTCGATCCCGCCGCGCTGCCGCCGGCGCAGCGCGCGGCAGTCGAGGCGGGCGTGCGCGACGGCCTGCGTACGGTCGCCGACGCCGGCCGCGCCCCGCGCACGCACGCGGTCAGCGGCTGGAGCTACGCGCTCGACGCCGGCCGTTACGGCGTCGACTACCGCCGGCGCGCCGCGGTCGCCGCCGCCAGCCTCGGCGCCAGCGCGCCGCAGGACGCGGTGTATCCGTTCGCGCGCAGCGACGCCGCCGGGCAGGCGCTCGACGGCGCGCACCGCTACGTGCTGCATTTCGACAAGGACGCGCTGCCGCCGGTGGGCGCGTTCTGGTCGCTGACCGCCTACGACGCGCAGGGCCGCCTGGTCGCCAACCGCGACGGTCGCTACGCGCTGGACAGCCGCGACCGCCTGCGCTTCGACAAGGACGGCTCGCTCGATCTCTACCTGCAGCGCGCGCCGCCCTCGCGCGCGCGCCGCGCCAACTGGCTGCCGCTGCCGGCGGGCGCCTGCGCGGTGGTCCTGCGCCTGTACGCGCCGAAGCCGGAAGTGCTGGACGGCCGCTGGGCGCCGCCGCCGATCGGCCGCGCCGACTGAGCGGGACGCGAAGCGCGCTGCACCCGGATGCCGACGGCGCGCGCGTCGGACGCGGCCGACACGCCGCGTCGGCGCACGCCGCGCGTCGCGCCCGCGCGCCGCATCGCGACGCCCGCCGCGCTACCTTCGCGCCACGCCCACGACACGGAGGTCGACCATGCGCCGCATCATCCCGCTCGCACTCTGCCTGCTGTGCGGCATCGCCGCCGCCGCCGACACGGTCCGCATCGGCACGCACCTGATCGAAGTCGGCGATTCCGCCGCGCTGCTGCGCGACGTCGCCGGCGAGCCGGACGCGCGCGCGTCCGCACGCGCCGCGCCCGCAGCGCGCGGCTCCCGGCGCCGCGGCGCACGACGCGACGCCGGCAGCGGCGAACGCTGGACCTATCGCGACCGCGGCCGCACCCTCGGCTTCGTCATCCGCGACGGCGTGATCGTCGCGATCGAACAGGGCCGGCGCTGAGCGCCCGCGCGGCCGGCCGCCGGAACACCGCCACCTCCGACGCCGGCGCCCTCATTTGCGGCAGGTCAACGGACGGCGAACGCCACCGTGCTCTGATGCGTCGCCTCGCCGGGCGCGGCCTCCTTCGGCTGCATGGCCATATCGGTCCTCGACAACGGCGGTTCGGACGATGGAGCCTGAAGCCGCTCCGCGCGCGTCGCGCCTGCGCTACGCAGGCCTGCTGATCGGCCTGCTCGGCCTCGCCGCGCTGGCCGGCGTGGTGCTGCACCTCGGCGACGTCGAGCGCTTCGCCGAGCTGCTGCGCGCGCTGGCGCCGGCGTGGCTGCTGCTCGCGCTGCTGCTGCAGGGCGGCACCTACCTCAGCATCTCCACCTCCTGGTGGACCGGCCTGCGCCACGCCGGCGCGCGCCACACCCTGCGCGAGCTGCTGCCGCTGGCGCTGGCCAAGCTGTTCGTCGACCAGTCGGTGCCGACCGGCGGCTTCAGCGGCTCGGCGTTCCTGGTGGCGGCGCTGGCGCGGCGCGGCGTGCCGCGCCCGGCCTGCGTCGGCGCGCTGATCGTCAACCTGCTCGGCTACTACGGCGCCTACCTGCTGGCCGGACTGATCGGCATCACGCTGCTGTGGCTGCGCCACGAGCTGCGCACCTGGATGCTGGTGATCGCCGCCGCCTCCACGCTGGTGGCGCTGGCCACGCCCGGCGCCGTGTGGTGGCTGCACAAGTACGGCCGCGGCGAACTCGACTGGCTGCGCCGCCTGCCCGGCGTGCGTTCGCTGCTGGACGCCGCCACCGAAGCGCCGGTCGACCTGCGCCGCCACCCGCGCGCGCTGCTCGCCACCGCCGCGCTCAACTTCGCCGTGATCGCGCTCGATGCCGCCACGCTGTGGACGATGCTGCACGCGCTCGGCCTCGGCACGCCCTACGCCGTCGTGTTCCCCAGCTTCCTGCTGGCGATGATGATCACCACCGTCGGCGCGATCCCGCTCGGCCTCGGCTCGTTCGAAGCCACCTGCGTCGCCGCGCTGACCCTGCAGGGCGTGCCCATCGAAGGCGCGCTCGCCGCCACGCTACTGCTGCGCGGGTGCACGACGTGGCTGCCGATGCTGCCGGGGCTGCTGCTGGCGCGGCACGAGCTGCGCGAAACGCCCGCCGCGTCGGGCGACCGCGCGCCGTCGCCGTAGTGCGCCTCGGCTCCGCAGCGCGGCGGGTTGATCGACGTCAAGCGCCATGCACGCACGGCGTTTAGCGTGAAGGCCAGGCGATCCGCTCTTCGCGGGCGGCGGAACAGGGTTTCCCGGCACACCCGGAGCCTGCACATGACGGTGATCCTCGACGCGCAGTCGTTGACGCGGCGGTTCGGCGACGTCGTCGCGGTCGATCGTGCCACGCTCACGGTCGGCGAAGGCGAGGTGTTCGGCCTGCTCGGGCGCAACGGCGCGGGCAAGAGCACGCTGATCAAGATGCTGACGACGCTGCTGCCGCCCAGTTCGGGCAGCGCGCGGGTGGCCGGCTTCGACCTGGCGCGCGAACCTGCGCGCGTGCGACGCGCGATCGGCTACGTGCCGCAGGCGTTGTCCGCCGACAGCGAGCTGACCGGCTTCGAGAACCTCGACGTGTTCGCCCGCCTCTACGACATTCCGCGCCGCGTGCGCGACGCGCGCATCGCCGAGGCGCTGCGCCTGATGGACCTGACCGAGGTGGCGGACCGGCTGGTGAACACCTACTCCGGCGGCATGGTGCGCCGCCTCGAAGTCGCGCAGTCGATGCTGCACCGGCCGCGCATCCTGTTCCTGGACGAACCGACCATCGGCCTCGATCCGCTGGCCCGCGAAACCATCTGGCAGCACATCGAGGAGCTGCACTCCACGCACGGCACGGCGATCTTCCTCACCACGCACTACATGGACGAGGCCGCGCAGCTCAGCCACCGCGTGGCGATTATGCGGCGCGGCGCGATCGTCGTCACGGGCACGCCGGCGGCGCTGTGCGAGGAGCTTGGCCAGCGCGGCCAGGCCGAGGCGACGCTCGACGACGTGTTCGTGCACTACACCGAAGACGAGCGCGAATCCGATGACACCTATCGCGAAACCGCCGGCGCCCGACGCGCCGCCTCGCGGCTCGGCTGATGTCTTCGCCGGCGACGGCGCGCCGCGCGGACTGCGCCGCGCATCCAGCTACGCGGCCAAGGTGTTCGCCATCGCGCGCATGGAGACGCGCAAGCTGCGGCACGACCCGACCGAGCTGCTGACGCGTGCGATCCAGCCCGTGCTGTGGCTGGCGGTGTTCGGCCAGGTGTTCGCGCACACCCACGCGATCCCCACCGGCGCGCTCGGCTACGTGGACTTCCTGGCGCCGGGCGTGCTGGCGCAGAGCGTGCTGTTCGTCGCGATCTTCTACGGCATCTCGGTGATCTGGGAGCGCGATCTCGGCATCGTGCACAAGTTCCTGGCCAGCCCGACGCCGCGCACGGCGCTTGTTTTGGGCAAGGCCACGTCGGCCGGCGTGCGCGCGCTGTCGCAGGCGCTGATTGTCTACCTGCTGGCGCTGGCGCTCGGCGTGCGCGTGCAGGTCGCATCGTCTTCCGTCGCCGGCGTGACCGCGCTGGTGCTGCTCGGCGCGGCGCTGTTCGCCACCTTCTCGCTGATCGTCGCCTGTCTGGTGAAGACGCGCGAACGCTTCATGGGCGTCGGCCAGGTACTCACCATGCCGCTGTTCTTCGCCAGCAACGCGATCTATCCGATCGCCATGATGCCGCCCTGGCTGCAACGCCTCGCGCACGCCAATCCGCTCACCTATGAGGTGGACGGACTACGCGCCTTGATGCTGGCCGGCGGCAGCAGCGCGTTCGGCCTGCCGCTGGACTTCGCCGTGCTGTTGGCGACGCTGGCCGTGCTGGTGAGCATCGCCGGCAGGCTCTATCCGCATATCGTCACCTAGGGATGCTCCGATCAATTCCGTGCGGGCGTCACCGGCGCCGTCTGCGCGCAGATCGCAGGCGCGTCGGCGAAGGCAGGCTGGCCGTCTGTCGAGCCGGCGCGCTACTACGTCGCCCTGCTGCAGACGATCTTCCTCGCCGGCGACGTGTGGAGCGTGATCCTGCCGAACGCCGCCGTGCTCGCCGCGATGGCGGCGCTGCTGGCGCTGCTCGGCTGGCGCGTGACGCGCAAGCAGCTGGCGTGACGTGCCATGCGCGCCTCGCTCTTCCGCATCCTCGCGCTGATCCACAAGGAGCTGCTGGCGATCATGAAGGACCCGCGCAGCCGCTTCGTGCTGTTCGCGCCGCCGGTGATCCAGTGCCTGGTGTTCGGCTACGTCGCCAGCTACGACCTCAACAACGTGCCCTATGCGGCGTTCGACCGCGATCGCAGCGCCGCTTCCTCCGCGCTGCTGGCGAGGTTCGACGGCTCCGGCATCTTCCGCCGCGTGGCGAACCTGAGCCGCGCCGACGACGTCAGGACCTGGATCGACGACCGCCGCGCGCTGCTGGTGATCGCCATTGACCAGGACTTCGAGCGTCGCCTGCAGGCCGGGCGCACCGCCGCCATCCAGGTGATCGCCGACGGACGCAACTCCAACACCGCCGGCACCGCGCTCGGCTACGTCGGCACGGCGGTGGCTGCGTTCAACGCCGACTGGCGCACGGCGCACGGCGCCGCTCCTGCGCCGCTGCGCGTCAGCGCGCGCGTCTGGTACAACCCCAATCTGGAGACGCGCTGGAACTTCATCCCGTCGCTGATCGGCACGCTGACGATGCTGCAGACCCTGCTGCTGACCACCATGTCCGTGGCGCGCGAGCGCGAACAGGGCACGTTCGACCAGCTGCTGGTCACGCCGTTCCGGCCCGGCGAGATCATGGTCGGCAAGGCGCTGCCCTCGGTGCTGGTCGGCATCGGCCAGGCGACCACCGTACTGCTGGTGGCGCAACTGTGGTTCCGCATCCCCTTCGCCGGCCACTACCTGACGCTGTACGCCGGGCTGGCGCTGTTCCTGTTCGCCGCGGTCGGCATCGGCCTGCTGCTGTCCTCGCTCGCCGCAACCATGCAGCAGGCCACGCTCTACACCTTCGTGTTCATGATGCCGTTCATGCTGCTGTCCGGCCTGAGCACGCCGATCGCCAACATGCCGACGCCCGTGCAGTACTTCACGCTGATCAACCCGCTGCGCTACGCCATCGAGTTCGCGCAGCGCGTCTACCTCGAGGGCGCCGGCTTCGAGCGCCTGGCGGCGGACCTGTGGCCGCTCGTCGCCATCGCCGCCGTCACCCTGCCGGCGGCGGCGTGGCTGTTCCGCCGACGCATGGCCTGAGGCCGGCGGACACTTCGCCGGAATGCCGGTCGCCTTCGCACTCGACCTGCCCGAGACGCCCTCCCGCCTCCATCGTCAACGACCCAGCCGGCGAGGCAGGCGAACCGATCCCGTTTCGGTGCGTCACGTCGAAGGGCATTCGATGCGGGTGTCCTGCGCCGCGATGATCTGCCACTTTCCGTTGCGCCTGAGCCAGGTGTCGGTCCACACCAGGCATCGGCGCTCGTGCTTCGAATCCGGCAGGGTGGCCACGCTGGATTCCGATCCGTAGACGACGGCGACGTCCGCGCCGAAGAAGCGCACGTCGGCGCCGAGCAGGTGGCAGTCCGCCGAGAAGCGGGTCGCCGGATCGTAGGCCGGCGCGTCCTTCGGCTTGTCGTAGCGCGTGCCTTTCGGCGAGGTACCCCGAAAGTCCGCCGCGAGCAGATCCGAAAGCACCCACGGGTGCCCGCAGGCCTGCTCCGCCCACGCCCGCTCCTGCGCGATCATCCACCGCGCGGTCTTGTTCGCATCGGCGGGCGCCTCACCGGCCACAGCCTCCCCAGCCGCCGAGGCAACACAGGCCATCATCAGGGCAACGAATACATGCCGACTCATGGATCCCCTCGCGATTGCAGGAAGAAATAGGACTTTGACCCCTGTTCCGCCGACAACTGCCTGATTACTGCCGGCTCGACACGTTCGCAATGGTGCGGCTATGGGCCTTGCTGAAGGGTGAGCGGCCTCCGGTATCCTGACGGCAGATGGCAGGGACGACTCGACCCACCGAACAGTGTTTCTCTACTATCGAAGCCAAAAAAGCTCGGCCTGACGAATCCTGCCGCCATGAAACTCGTGTTGTCACGAAAGGGCTTCGACTCGCAGTACGGCGGGTTTCCGAGCCCGATCTTTCCCGATGGGCGGATTCTGTCGTTGCCGATTCCATCGCAACACGATCGCTGGACCATGGGCGATGTCCGATGGGGCGATATCGATCCGAACCATGTCCTTCGTGATCTCACCCGAGGTCGCTTCGACTCGACCACTCGCGTTCATCTCGATCCGGATCTCGACAGGCGAATGGACAGACGGCTTCCGGGATGGCGGCCCAGTTTGGGGCAGACAGGGTCTCCGCAAGGACACTTGAGCCGACAGGGCGTGGGTGCAGGGGATGTCTTCCTGTTCTTCGGCTGGTTCCAGCACGTGAAGTTCAATCGGGGCCGTTGGAGCTACGATCATGGGTCGCCCGGCTTCCACATGATGTTCGGATGGCTCGAAGTGGAATTCGTGCTGCCGCTCAACGGCGACCGAAGCAACGTGATTTCCGAGAGACCGTGGCTGGCGGATCACCCTCATGTTGCGGCCCCGAGCCACTACACCGACCCGCGAAACACCATCTATGGTGGTCGCGAACATTCGGGGTTGGTCACTGCGTGTGCGGGAGGCGGCGTGTTCAACCGATTCGGCGAGAAGCTGGTACTCACGAAGCCGGGCGCCAGTCGAAGCATCTGGAGGCTTCCGCCATGGTGGTATCCGCAGCCTGGGAAAAGGCCGTTGTCGTTTCACGCAAGCCCGGAGCGATGGGCCTTGGATAACGGGGATTGCCGGCTCCGAACCGTAGGGAAGGGACAGGAATTCGTGGCGGACGACGACTCCTACCCCGAGTTGAAGGATTGGGTTTCCGGCATCGTCTCAGCACACGCCGGCCGATGAATACATTTCTCGTCTACCTGCGGAGGCCAGACGGGATCGATGATCGAAGGAACGATCCTTTCTGGGAGTTCGGCAGCTTCGGCGTAACCCGCTGCCATGCCTCGAATCTGCTGCATCCACGCAAGACACCGATTCGCAAGGGCGATCGCCTCGCCTTTCTTCAAGGCGGGATGGGCGAGATCCGGGTGATTTGCCTGACGCCTGCTGTCGATTTACTCAAGCCATGCAACGTTGATGGCTTTGTCGAGGTTCGTTGGGATCCAGCGCATCGTCCGCTCAAGTTCGCCGCGTCCCCCTTGCTGGTCAACAACGATGGGGATTCGGACTTCCCAGCCATCTTCGATCTGATCAAGGACGCATCCAGGCTCACATGGTGCAGTAAGGCTGCCAGCAAGCTGCGCAGCAGGTCTTCACCCGCGCCTGCCGCGCTTGTCAGCCAGATACACCGCTGGTTCGATCAACCGCGAAAAGGTCTTGAACACCCCTACACCGAGACCGTGTCCAGTCCACCTTCACCATGGCACGAGCGAGCTAAGCAGCAGGGATGGGCAACACGCTCTGAGCGGGAAAAGGTTTATCTCGAGCTTTCCGGGCACGGAGTGATTCCCGCGTGCCGGAAGCGATCATGCTGATCCCCTGTGCGAAGGCACAACGGCCTTCGCCGCAACATCGGAGTGATGAGCGTAACCCCGCAGCCTAAGGCTGTCCGGCTACGCGAGATACCGGCGGCCAACCCTGGCCATCCAGGCACTTATGACAGCACGCCAGCCTAATCCTGCAGCCCTGCTCCGACGCGCAGACGGCGCATCACAGGGCCATGGCATCCTGCCCACTCAGGCGACCGTGCGCACCTTGATGCGGATTCGGCCATGACGCCATCGCTCCCCGATCCAGGTGAAATCGTCGCCTTCTGGCGCGCCGCCGGCCCATCGCGCTGGTTCAAACGCGACGACGCCTTCGACGCGGCGTTCTCGGCGCGCTTCATGGAGGCGCACCACGCGGCGGCGCGGCGGGAGTTGGAGGATTGGATGGCGAGCGCGGAGGGCGCGCTGGCGCTGTTGATCCTGCTGGACCAGTTTCCGCGCAACGCGTTTCGCGGCAGTGCGCATGCGTATGCGACGGATGCGCTGGCGCGGCATTACGCGGCGCGCATGGTCGAGGCAGGTTTGGATGCGCAGGTAGAGGCGGGGTTGCGGGTGTTTTGCTATCTGCCGTTCGAGCATTCGGAGGAGTTGGCGGACCAGGAGCGGTCGATGGCGCTGTTCCGCGCGCTGGGCGATGTGGGTTATCTGCGCTATGCGGAGGCGCATCGCGACGCGATCGCGCGGTTCGGCCGCTTTCCGCAGCGCAATCGCGCGCTGGGCCGCGCGACCACGCCGGAGGAGCAGGCGTGGCTGGACGCGGGCGGCGGCTTCGGCGGCTGATCGCGCCGCGCCGACTCAGGCCGCGGGCCGGCGCAGCGCCACCGCGGCGCCGAGCAGGCCGGGCTGCGGATGGGTGATTACGTGGACCGCGACCGCTTCCATGTAGGCGGCGAAGCGCCCCTTGGCGAGGAAGCGTTCGCGGAACGCGCTGGCGCGCAGGAACGGCACGAAGCGCGGCACGATGCCGCCGGCGATCATCAGCGTGCGCGCGCCGTGGATCAGCGCGATGTCGCCGGCGACGCTACCCAGCACGGCGCAGAAGCGCGCCAGCGCGCGCTCGGCGTGCGGATCGCGGCCTTGCAGCGCGGCGCCGACGATGGCCGCGGGTTCGCGCACGCCGTCGTCGCTGCCGTCGGGCACGCCGCGCAGCGCGGCGTCGATGTGCGACAGGCCCGCGCCGCTCAGCAGGCGCTCGGTCGAGACGCGGCCGCAGCGCGCCTCGATCCAGCGCGCGATGCGGCGCTCCTCGTCGTCGAGCGGCGCGAAGCTGGCGTGGCCGCCTTCGGTTTCGACCGCCTGCCAGCCGCGCTCGCGCGAGCCGACCAGCAGCGCCACGCCGAAGCCGGTGCCGGGGCCGAGCACGCTGACCGGCGCGCGCAGCGGCGCGTCGGCGTCTCCGTGCAGCGCGACGCGGTCGCCCGGCCCGAGTTCGGGCACGGCCCAGGCGATCGCGCCGAAGTCGTTGAGCAGGCGCAGCTCGTCGAGGCCGAGCGCGCGCCGCAGCGCATCGCGGCCGAACGACCAGGCGCGGTTGGTCAGGAAGATCGCGTCGGCATCGGCGTCCACCACCGCGGCCAGCGCGAACGCGGCGCGGCGCGGCTTCGCGCCGACGCGCGCCAGGTAGTGCGCGGCGGCGTGCCGCAGGCTGGGGAAGTCGGCGCCGCGCAGCGTCTGCGCTTGCAGCACCCGCGGCGCCGGCGCCGCCGGATCGGTCAGCGCAAAGCGTGCGTGGGTGCCGCCGATGTCGGCGATCAGGTCGAGTTCGGCCATGGCCGGAGGCTGCCTGGATTCGACGCGTGGCTCATCGACGTGGGGCGGCGCGGCGCTCCGCAGTCGCGCGCGGGGCGATGCCGGCCATCATTGCAGCGCCGCGGCCGCGGCGCCAGCACGGGAATCCGAGCGCCGCCTCAGCGCGGGGACGGCGCGAACAGGTCTTCCTGCGCGGCCCAGTCGTCGCGGTCGACGAAGCCGGACAGGCCGACGCCGACCAGCCGGTACAGCGCGTCGGCCGGACGCTCGACGCGCTCGCGCAGCGCGCAGGCGATATCGGCCAGCTCGCGCGCGGAGGCCGGGCGCAGCGGCGGCGTGAGGCTGCGCGTCAGCACGTGGAAGTCGGCGGTCTTCAGCTTCAGCACGACGGTGCGCGCGACACGCCCGCTTTCGCCCTCGGCGGCGGCCCAGGTCTTCTCGGCGAGGCGGCGGATGTGCGGCTCCAGCGCATCGAGGCGCAGGTCGTGCTCGAAGGTGTCCTCGGCCGACACCTGCACGGTCGGGCGCTCCGGCTCGACCGGATGCTCGTCGATGCCGCGCGCCAGCTCGTACAGGCGCCGGCCCCAGCGGCCGAAGCGCTGCTCCAGCGCGTCCGGCGCGAAACCGCGCAGCTCGCCGACCGTGGCCACGCCCAGTTCCGCCAGCCGCCGCTCCATCACCTTGCCGACGCCGGGCAGGCGGCCGACCGGCAGCGGCGTCAGGAACGCCTCGACGCGCGCGGGCGGGATCACGAACAGGCCGTCCGGCTTGCGCCAGTCGGAGGCGATCTTGGCCAGGAACTTGTTCGGCGCGACGCCGGCCGATGCGGTCAGCCGGGTCTCCTCGCGGATCGCGGCGCGGATCGCCTCGGCGGTGGCGGTGGCGGTGGGCAGGCCGGTCCTGGCCGCGGTGACGTCGAGGTAGGCCTCGTCCAGCGACAGCGGCTCGATCAGGTCGGTGTGGCGCGCGAAGATCTCGCGCACCTGCCGCGACACCGCGCGGTAGCGCGCGAAGTCCGGCGCCACGAACACGGCCTGCGGGCAAAGGCGCTCGGCGCGCAGCGCCGGCATCGCCGAGCGGATGCCGAAGCGGCGCGCCTCGTAGCTGGCCGCGCACACCACCGAGCGCGCGCCGCGCCAGGCGACCACCACCGGCTTGCCGCGCAGCGCGGGGTCGTCGCGCTGCTCGACCGACGCGTAGAACGCGTCCATGTCGACATGCACGATCTTGCGGAGCGGCGCGGACACGAGGCTGGCGGCGCGGAACGGAAGCGTCCGCGCATGTTAGCGCGGCGCGGGCGCGCCGCGCGGGGGCACTCAGCGCTGGGCCAGCGCGTCCATGCGCTTGGCGCCGGCGAAGCGGCGCGCCCAGTAGCTCTCGGCGAGGCTGTCCACGCGCACGCGCTCGCCGCGCGAGGGCGAGTGGATGAAGCGGCCGTCGTCGAGGTAGATGCCGACGTGGTTGATGCGGCCGTGCCGGTCGCGGAAGAACACCAGGTCGCCGGTGCGCATGGCGTCGCGGTCGACGCGCTCGCCGACGCGGAACTGCGCGGCGGAGTTGGGCGGCAGGTCCAGCCCCAGCGCCTGCGCGAACACGTAGTGCACGAAGCCGCTGCAGTCGAAGCCGCCGGACGGGTCGCGGCCGCCGAAGCGGTAGCGCACGTCGCGCTGCAGCAGGGCCGTATCCACCAGGCGGCGGACCTCGGTCGTCGTCTCGTCGGCGGGCGCGGGCGCCGCGTCCGTCGACGGCGCGACGACATGCTCGGCGGCGAAGAACGGCACGGTCATCGCAGCGAGCGGGAGACTCGCGGAGGGCGAGGCCAGCACGGACGGCGCGGCGGCGGCCGGCAGCGCGCCCAGCGCCAGCAGCAGGCTGCACACCCATGCCTCGGCCTTGCCTGCCCTCATGCGCACCCTCCGATCCATAGCGGGCCGCCCGGGGGCGGACGGCGAGTGGCCGAAGGTAACGGATGCGCGGCGGGAGGATGTTCAATAAACGTTAGCCCGGGCCGTTGCCAGCGCCCGTGTTCAGCCTTCGTAATGAGACCGGCGCGCCTCGGGGCGATCCGGCAGCACCGGCGCACGCGGCAGGCGGCGCGTCCGGGCCGGCCGGAGCCGGCCCGGAGGTCCCTTGACGATCAACCGCTTACGGCGCGGCCCATCCGCGCAGCCCAAGCGTACAGCCCGGCCACCAGCGCGACGAAGGCGAGGCCGCCGATCCACAGCGAAGCATCGGCGAAACCTTCCCCGACCAGTGCCAGCGGCGCCGGCTTGCCGGAGAAGGCGACGATCGCCGCGATCACCACGCCCAGCACGCTCTCGCCGACGATCAGGCCGGAGGCGAGCAGCACGCCGAGCTGCTTGGTCGTTTCCGGATTGCGGCCGCGCTCGGCGAGGCGGTCGTAGACCCAGCCGACCACCGAGCCGACCACCACCATCAGCGTGCTGATCGTCGGCAGGTAGATGCCGAGGCCCACCGCCAGCGGCGGCAGGCGCAGCCGCCGGGTGCTGCGCGCCAGCAGCGCGTCCAGCACGATCACGCCGATGCCGATGCCGACGCCGACCCAGATCAGGTTCCAGTCGATGTTGGCCTGGATCACGCCCTGCGCCAGCGCCGAGATCAGGCCGGCCTGCGGCGCCGGCAGCGCGTTCGCGCCGGCGCCGGGCGCGCCGGCGAAGCCGTAGGCCTGGTTCAGCAGGTCCAGCACCGGCGGGATCACCGCCGCGCCGGCGACCACGCCGATCACCAGCGCCACCTGCTGCTTCCACGGCGTGGCGTCGACCAACTGGCCGGTCTTCAGGTCCTGCAGGTTGTTGTTGGCGATCGCGGCGACGGTGAACACCACCGAAGTGACGAACAGCGCGAACGCCACCAGCGCCTTGCCCGATTCCGGCGACACGTAAGGCTTCACGCCGAACACCAGCAGCAGCGCCGCGCCGATCACCACCAGGATGCCGATGCCGGACAGCGGGCTGTTGGAGGAGCCGATCAGGCCGGCCATGTAGCCGCACACGGTGGAGACGAAGAAGCCCATCAGCACCACGTAGGCGACTCCGCCGATGGCCAGCAGCATCATGTGGTCGCCCAGCCCGCTGATCGAACCGAAGTAGCCCAGCAGCCAGGCGATCGGGATGAAGCAGGCCAACGTGACCAGGCCGACGATGCCGATCGGGATGTCGCGCTCGGTGCGCGGCAGCATGTCGCCCTTGCCGGCCTTGCGCACGCGCGAGGCGGCCATCGCCGAGGTCAGGCCGGCGACCACCGGCCTGACCAGCTTGGCCAGCGTCCAGATCGCCGAGATGCCGATCGCGCCGGCGCCGACGAAGCGCACCTTCCCGCTCCAGGTGGCCAGCGCCAGGTCTTCGGCGCCGCCGCCGGTGACGCCCGCCAGCAGCGAGTAGTGCGGCACGCCCCAGCCCCAGCCGATCAGCGCGCCGACCAGCATGGCGATGCCGACCGACAGGCCGACCAGGTGGCCGATCGCGAACAGCGCGAACGACAGGTTGAAGTCGAAGCCGCTGACCGCGCCCTTGTTGCCGAGGCGGAAGTAACTCACCACGTCGCTGGCGAACACGTGCGTGGCCACCACCACGGCGAACACCGCGGAGACGACCGAGCCCCAGATCACCGCCAGCAGGCCGGCGCGGTTCTCCTGCTCGGTGGAAGCGCTGACCTGCGCGCCGCAGCCCACCTTCAGCACCTCGGCGCAGGCCAGGCCCTCCGGATACGGCAGGTCGGAGTTGGTCACCAGCGCGCGGCGCAGCGGGATCGAATACATCACGCCGAGGATGCCGCCCAGCGCGCACACCGCGAACGACAGCCAGAACGGGAAACCGGTCCACCAGCCGATCATGATCATGCCGGGCAGCACGAAGATGATCGAGGACAGCGTGCCCGCCGCCGAGGCGACGGTCTGCACGACGTTGTTCTCCTGCATGGTGGCGTTGCCGAGCGCGCGCAGCATCGCCATCGAGATCACCGCCGCCGGGATCGAGGTGGCGAAGGTCAGGCCGGCCTTCAGGCCGAAGAAGACGTTGGCGGCGGTGAACACCACGGTGATCACGATGCCGATGATCAGGCCGCGCAGCGTCAGTTCGGTGCGCGGCTCCAGGCCGGCGCTTTCGGGTGCGGTCACGTAGGGTTCTCCGTCATGGCTGGGTCCGCCCGGCCCCTCGCCGGGCGCGCCGCGCGCCGGCCATCGAGGCCGGCCGGGCACGGGCGGTGCGCACGATAGCGCGGATTCGCCGCACTTTCCCGCCGGACGGGTACGGCGGGCGCGGCGCCGCGCTGCAGCCGCTCAGCGCGCGGCCGCGCCCGCCGCGGCGGGATCGCCGTCCGGCGCGGCCTGCACGGCGCGCCCCGGCCGCGCGTACACGTCCTCGACGCCGGCGTAGGTGCGCTGCACGGCGGGCCGCGCCGCGACCGCCTCGAACCAGCGCTGCAGGTGCGGGAAATCGCCCAGCCGCTGGCCGTGCGCCGCGTGCGGCACGATCCACGGGTAGCAGGCGATGTCGGCGATCGAGTATGCGCCGGCGACGAACGCGCGGTCGGCGAGGCGGCGGTCGAGCACGCCGTACAGGCGGCGGGTTTCGCGGGCGTAGCGTTCGATCGCGTAGGGCACCTTCTGCGGCGCGTATACGTTGAAGAAGCCGATCTGCCCGGCCATCGGCCCCAGCCCGGCCACCTGCCAGAACAACCACTGCGACACCTCGGCGCGGCCGCGCGGGTCGGCCGGGACGAAGCGACCGGTCTTCTCGGCCAGGTAGAGCAGGATCGCGCCCGACTCGAACAGCGACAGCGGCGCGCCGCCGCCGGCCGGCGCGTGGTCGACGATCGCCGGGATCTTGTTGTTCGGCGAGATCGCCAGGAACCCGGGCTTGTACTGCTCGCCCTTCGACAGGCGCACCGGCACGACGCGGTGGGCCAGCCCGGCCTCCTCGAGGAACAGCCTGATCTTGAGGCCGTTCGGCGTCGGCGCGTAGTACAGGTCGATCATCGCGGTGTCCTCGTTGCGGCGGTCGGGCGGAGCGGCGGCCGCGGGCGCTGCGCGGATGCCGGCGCGGCGCGCCGGCGCGGACGGCAGCGGCGGCAGGCGCGGGGCGCGGCATGGCGAGGCCCGGGTCGGGTTCGACGCGGCTAAGATAGCCGCGCGCCTGGTCCGCCACGAGATCCAGGAAAGGCGGGTTTCATGGATCCAGTGCTCGAATTCCCGATCGACCTGCCGGCGCGCGATTCGCGCAACCTGCTGCGCGCCCTGCACGGCCAACTGCGCGCGGCGATCCTGGACGGGCGCCTGCGCCCCGGCCTGCGCCTGCCGCCCACGCGCGCGCTCGCGGCGGCCTGCGGCGTGTCGCGCAACACCGCGGTGGCCGCCTACGACCTGCTGCTGAGCGAGGGGTACCTGCTGACCCGCCCGCGCGCCGGCGCGTTCGTGGCCGACGTGCTGCCGACCGCGCCCGCGCACAAGGCTCCGGCGCGCGGCGCCAACGCCGACCGCCGCCTGGCCGCATTCTGGCGCAGGCCGCCGCTGGCGCCGTCTGCGCCGCCGCACGCGCCGCCGCGCTGGGACTTCCGCCTCGGCGTGCCGGACGCGGGCGCGTTTCCGTTCGACGTCTGGCGGCGCCTGTCGGCGCGCGCGCTGCGCGCGGCGGCGAAGGCGCCGGCGGCCTACCTCGACGCGCAGGGCCAGCCGGCGCTGCGCGCGGCGATCGCGCAGCACGTCGCGTTCGCGCGCGCGGTCGCCTGCGGCGCCGACGACATCGTCGTCACCGCCGGCGCGCAGCAGGCGTTCGACCTGCTGGCGCGCATCCTGGTCGCGCCCGGACGCACCGTGGTCGCGGTGGAAAATCCCGGCTACGCGCCGGCCCGCGCCGCGTTCGCCGCCGCCGGCGCGAGGATCGCGCCGGTGCGCGTCGACGACGAGGGACTGGTGGTGGCGCGCCTGCCGCGCGAGGCGCGGGTGATCTGCGTGACGCCCTCGCACCAGTTCCCGCTGGGCGTGGCGATGTCGGCGCGGCGCCGCGCCGAACTGCTGGAATTCGCCCATCGCCACGGCGCCGTGGTGATCGAGGACGACTACGACGGCGAATTCCGCTACGCCGGCCGCCCGCTCGATGCGCTGCAGACGCTCGACCGCGCCGACTCCGTGTTCTACGTCGGCACCTTCTCGAAGTGCCTGTTCCCGGCGCTGCGGCTCGGCTTCGTGGCGGCGCCAGCGTGGGCGCGCCGCGCGCTGGTCGGCGCCAAGCTGGCCGCCGACGGGCACTGCCCCGGCGTCGCCCAGGACGCGCTGGCCGCGTTCATCGCCGCGGGCCACCTGGCGCGCCACGTGCGTCGCATGCGCGGCGTCTACGCGGCGCGCCGCGAGGTGCTGCTGTCCGGCCTGCAGCGCGACCTCGCGCCGTGGCTGCGGCCGCTGCCCGCGGTCGCCGGGCTGCACCTGGCCGCGCGCGCCGCGCCGGGCTTCGACGCCGACGCGCTGGCGCGCCGCGCGCGCGAGCACGGCGTCGGCGTGCAGTCGCTGCGCGGCTACCGCGACGGACCGGCCGGCGCGTCGGGGCTGGTGTTCGGCTTCGGCGCGATCGAGGCGGACGCGATCGCGGAAGGGCTGGCGCGCCTGCGGCGTCTGTGCCGTGCGTGATCGCGCGGCTCAGAGATCGACGCTGGCGGTGAAACGCATCTGCCAGGGCGCGACGAGCTGGTTGCCGCGCATGCGCTGGTACAGCGGCGCCTCGACGTCGGCGTAGAAGTGCATGCGGCGCACGCGCAGGTCCAGGCCGGCGGCGGCGAGCACGCGCTCGTAGCCGGTGTCGGCCGTGTTTGCCTCCGCGCCGGCATCGTGGCGGCGCACCGACAGCAGCGCCTCCAGCACCGGCGTCAGCGCGACGCCCGGCGCGAGCTGCCAACCCTGGGGATAGGCGCCGAGCACGCCGTTCAGCTCGGCGCCGGGACGGTAGCCGCGGCGCTGCCGCGTGGGCAGGTCGAGGTCGGCCTGCGCGAAGCCGCTCCAGCGGCCGTCCTTGTCGATGCCGAAGCGGTGGAAGCCGCCGAACAGCAGGTCGGTGGTGCCGGTGCCGATCTGCGTGTCGCGCTCCAGCCCGGCGTGGTTCCAGTCGCCGGTGGGCAGCTTCACGCCGAAGTTCAGTCCGCTCGACAGGTCGGGCGAGAAGCCGGTGTAGGTGGCGAGGACGCGCGCGTCGCCGATGCCGCCGTGGTCGATGCGGACGATCTCGCCGCTGTCCTCGTCCACCGCGCTGACGTGCCGTTGCGTATAGGGCAGCGCGACCGTCAGGCCCCAGCGGCGGTCGAACATGGTTTGCACGCCGGCGGTGTAGAAGCTGCTGCGGATGTGCAGGTCGTCGTTGTCGGCGGCAGGCGCCGAGGAGGTGCCCGACCAGTTGCGCGTCTGGTCGATGTAACCGCCCTGCGCGAACAGCGTGGTGTGCGCGCCACTGGGAAACAGGCTGCTGGTGGCGACGTCGAACACGCCGCAGCCGCAGGCGCAGGCGCTGGCCGCGCCGGGTGCGGCGAGGGCGAGCGCCGCCAGCGCGCCCAGCGGCGCGGCGGAAATCTTGCGGAACGTGGACATGCAGGAAGGGGGAAAGAAAGGGGGGGAGACGGCGGAGGAAGATCACTCCATCGCGCCGGGAATGAGACGCCGGACGGGCCGGCGGACGGGGGGCGGG
>NZ_JBDKSX010000029.1:0-99365 GCF_039680435.1 Mizugakiibacter sp.
GCCGTCGACGCGGGCCACGCCGCGGCCGTCGTGGGTGAGGTCGGTGATATCGACGTCGAGATCGGTCATGCGGAGAAACGAAAAGCCCGGGCCGCGGGGCCCGGGCGTGGATGGCGTGCGCGGAAGCACGGCGCGCTTACTTGCGCTTCCAGGCGCCGGAGCTGTCCTGATAATACCAGCCGGCGTGGGCGCGCTCGATCCAGGTCCTGGCGAAGGTCTGCCGGATCTGCGTCTCCCATTCCGGATGCCCGTTGGCGACGGCGATCGCGCGGTACAGCGCGGCGCGGTCGGCGTTCTCGGCGGCGACCGCGGGGTTGAGCTGGCCGCGCTGCGCCAGCGGTGCGGCAGTGGCGTCGCGCACCGCGACCATGCCGTTGTTGGCGTAACCCACCGCGCCGCTGTCGAGCAGGCCCTGCAGCGGGCCCTGGAAGCGCGCCGCCATGCGCGCGCGGATCGCCTCGATCTCCGGCGTCTTCAGGTTGATGTCGGGCTCGGCCGCCTGCGCGGCCGGCACCACCAGGTCGAGCAGCGCGCCGAGCGCGCCGCCGCCGCTCTTGTCGTCTTCGGGTTTGGCCGGCTTGGAAGGTTCGGCCGGTTTGCTTTGCTGCGCCTCCGGGCCGATCACCTTGTCGACGAACTGCTGCGCGGCCTTCTCGGCGGCGGCGGCAGGAAAGTACACGTTGATGGTGACGCAGCCGGCCAGCAGGGCCAGCGCGGCGGCGAGCGTGACGACGGTCTTGCGCATGACGTGTGCTCCCTTGGGATCTGTGGACCGATACCGGAATCTACGCTGCGGACATGCGGGAGACCTGCTCCCATTCCCCACCCCGGCCTTCGCGCGGTTCACTGCACCACCGGCGCGCTGCCCGAGGCCGCCGCCTTGACGCGCGCCACCAGTACCGACCAGTCCACCTGCTGCTGGTGGCCGACCACCTTGATGTACGGCAGCCCGCGACCTTCGACGATAGTGTAGCCGTCATTGCCTGAATCCACTCCGCCCATGCGGCAGACGTTGCCGCTGAGCGTGCAACTCAGGCCGATGCGCCGGTAGCCGAAGCTGTCGAACATCTTCAGCACCCGCGCCTGCAGGCCAGCGACGAAGCCGCCGCCGCCGATGTCGGTGAGGCTCTTCACCGCGCGCTGGCTGATGCGCCCGCCCTGTTCCGCGTGCAGCTCGGCGGCGAACGCCACCGGCGACCAGTCGAGCAGCTTCAGGCCGCCGATGCGGCCGTCCATGCGGCCGGTGATCTTGCCGACATCGAACACGCCGGTGAGCTTCTCCAGGTCGAGGCCGCGCAGCGCGATGTCGGCGTCCAGTACCGGCGCGTCGCCGAACGGGTGCTGCACGCTGAGGTCGGTCACGTCGACGAAGCCGTCGAACACGTTCAGCGACAGGCCGCCGGCCAGCTCGACGCGGTCGTCGACGTAGCGCAGCGAGGGAATCGCACCGCCGAGCTTGCCCTGGAACGGCGGCCAGCCCAGCGCGCGGCACAGCGCCGGCATGTCGACGCCGGTCACCGCCAGCGACAGCGCCAGCCGGCCCGGCGCGGACGCCGCCGGGCGCAGCGCCAGCGACTGCAGGTTCAGCGTGCCCCGCAGCAGCGGCACGTCCACCGGTGCCAAGGTCTGCAACTGGCCGTCGCGGCCCTGCACGCGCATGCGTCCCGCGCCGAGCGGCACGCGGTACAGGTGGATGCCGCGCCAGCCGAGCGTGGTCGGCGGACGCGCGACGGCGGCATCCCAGTCGATGCTGCCGTCGAGGCCGCTCAGCGCGAGGCGGCCCTCGGCATCGGCCGCATCGACCGCGTTCGCCTGCAGCCGCAGCCGGGTCGGCTGGCCGTCGCGCAAGGCCACGCTGCCGCCGAGGCGGCCGGCGGTGCGCAGGTCCGGGTAGCCCAGCGCGGCCAGCCAACCCTGGCCGTAGCGCGCATAGGCCGCCGGCAGATGCGCGTCGAAGCGGCCGAGATCGAGGGCGGTCAGGTTGCCGTCGGCATCGAGGGCGAGGCTGCCGGCGAGCGCGAGCGCATCGCCGTCGTCGTAGCGCAACTGCGGAATCTCGATGCGGCCGCCGCGCACCCGCGCCTGCACGTCGAGCCGCGCCGGCCGCGCCGGCAGCTTGGCGTACAGCGGGCCGAACAGCAGCTCGCCACCGCGCAGGCGGCCGTCGACGTCGATGCGCGTGCGCCCGCCGGTGCTGTCGAAACCGACGCGCGCGGCGAGGCCGAGTGCCTGGCCCGCCAGCATGCCGCTGCGCGAATCGAAGCCGGCCGCGCTGAGCGCGAGGTCGCCGGTGGCGCGGATGCCGTCGTCGAGCACGTCCAGCGCGAGATTGCCGTCGGCGCGGCCGCCGCCCAGCCGTCCTTCCGGCCACGCCGCGGCCAGCACGCCCTGCAGCCAGGCCAGCGGCAGCCGGGTCAGGGTCAATTGCGCGTGGCTGGGCTGCTGCAGCGGCAGCGCAGCCCGCACGCTCGCCGTGGCCTGCGCGACGGTGAGCGTCAGGGTGTCGTTGTCGGGATCGACCAGCAGCACGACGCGGCCGTCGCGCAACGCCTGGCCGGGCGCGCCGGTCAGCGCGAGCGTGCCGTCGAGCTGCCAGCGCTTGGCGTCGAGGCGGCGCACCGCCGTGTCCAGGCGCAGGCCGACGTTCTTCCAGCCCAGCGCCGGCACCGCCGCGCGCGCCGCGTACAGGCGCAGCCGCGGCGCACCCTGCGGGTCGGCGACCAGCGCGGCGCGCACGCCGGTGAGCTCGACGCCGGGCAGGCGCAACGCGTCGGCGCCGACGACCAGCGCCGCGCGCGCGTCGGGCAGCCATGCCAGCGCGAGCAGCGCCAGCAGCAGGCGCAGCGTCGCGGATGCGCTTGATCCCTGCTTCATGCGGCGTCATTCTGCCAGAGTGCGACCGAATGCCAGGGAAACGGCCATGCACGACGCAACGCCAATCCACCTGCTGCTTGCCGAGGACGATCCGGTCAGCCGGCGCTTTCTCGCCGACGCCCTGCGCGGCCTGGGCTGCGCGGTGGATGCGCACGCCGACGGCGACGCCGCGCTGGCCGCGGCCCGCGCGGCGCGCTACGACCTGCTGCTGCTCGACCTCGGGCTGCCGGGGCGGGGCGGTGCGGCGTTGCTCGCCGCGCTGCGCGCGGATGCGCACGCGGCCTCGCGCGACGCACCCGCACTGGCGACCAGCGCGGGGCTGGACGCCGATCGGCGGCGCAGCCTGCTGGCAGCCGGTTTCGCCGCCGCGCTGGACAAGCCGCTGAGCGTGGCGACCCTGCGCGAGGCATTGCGCGCGCTGCTGCCCGTCCTCGCCGAACGACCGCTGCTCGACGATGCCCGCGCCGCAGCCGCCAGCGGCGACGCCGAGGCGGCGCGCGCGCTGCGCCGGCTGTTCGCGGGCGAACTCGACGCGCTGGCCAACGAGTTCGACACCGACGCGCTGCGCGACGGCGCCCTGCACGATCGCCTGCACCGCCTGCGCGCCGCCGCCGGCTTCTGCGGCGCCGATGCGCTGGAGCACGCGGCCGCGCTGCTGTCCGCGACGCTGCACGCCGGCGGCGACGCGACGATCGCGCTGGCGCACTTCCGCACGCTGCTGCGCGCGACGCGCGAAGCGCTCGGGTGAACGCACGCGGCGTCGGAACGTCGCCTCGCATCCGCACGCGCCACCCGTGAATGCGAAGGTTGGCGCGGGGTCGCGCATCGGCTCGCGACGGCGGCCGCGACGCGCGATGCATCGTCGCTCGCGGGCATGCCGATGCGCGCGGCCGCGCCGGCGAACGGCGCCGATCCGGCGATCGCCGGACCCGCGGCGGCGCGGCCGTCCGAGCCGTCCGGATTCCTGCATTCGGGGTGTTGACGGCCCACGCGTCGCCCCGTATTCTTCCGCGTCTCAGCAGTGGGGCCATAGCTCAGCTGGGAGAGCGCTACAATGGCATTGTAGAGGTCGCCGGTTCGATCCCGGCTGGCTCCACCACTTCGCTTCGTCCCCATCGTCTAGAGGCCTAGGACACCACCCTTTCACGGTGGCGACCGGGGTTCGAATCCCCGTGGGGACGCCAGTTCGATCGAGCCTTCGCGGCGACATCGGCGGCGGCGAAGGCGCTGAGCAGCAAGCAAACGCGGAGCGGTAGTTCAGCTGGTTAGAATGCTGGCCTGTCACGCCGGAGGTCGCGGGTTCGAGTCCCGTCCGCTCCGCCACTTGCATCGCAGACGCCCGCCTCGCGCGGGCGTTTCCGTTTGTGCGGAAGGCTTCGGCGCCCGCGATGCCTGCGCGCCATCGTCCGCGCCCGCGCAGGCATGGCGCCAGGCACCGGTTTCCGGCGCCGCTACCCCGCGCCGCGTTGCAGCGTCCCGGTCGAATGCCCCTGCTCGGCCAGGTACTCCAGCCAGCGGCTGAGGAAGCTGTTCATGCGCATGCGGTGCTGCAACACGGTGTGCGCGGCCGGGAACGGGCCCAGCACCTGCCACAGCTCGCGGCCCGGGTGGCAGTGCATGGCCTCGGCGACGTGCGCGTCCAGGTACATGCGCAACTGCGCCGACGGCGACGGGTGGCCGGTCTCGTCGTCGATGAACCCGTAGCTGAGGCTCAGCTCCAGCGTGTACGGATGGCGCTCGATCACGCGCAGGTGCACCGGCAGGCCGTCGTCGACGTCGGAGACGTAGTCGCCGGCCGCCAGCCGCTGCGGCGCGAACAGCCGCACCAGCCGGTGGTAGTTCTCGGCGTACAGCCCCATCAGGAAGCCGAAGCGTCCCGGCAGCAGCGGCGGTACGGGCGTGGCGATCACGGCGCTCATCGGCTTCGATCTTAGCATCGCCGGATGACGGCCCCGCGCGCGCCGCACCCTCAGAACATGTGCTTCTCGATGCCGAGCTGGGAGAGGATCTTGCTGCCGATTTCCTCGATCGAGGTGTGCGTGGTGTTCAGCGCCTGGATGTTCTCGCGGCGCATCAGCTTGTCGGCCTGCGCCAGCTCCCAACTGCACTGTTCGAGCGTCGCGTAGCGGCTGCCCGGGCGGCGCTCGTTGCGGATCTGCATCAGCCGCTGCGCGTCGATGGTGAGGCCGAACAGGCGCTCGCGGAACGGCCGCAGCAGCACCGGCAGCTCCTGCTGCTGCAGGTCTTCCTCGGTCAGCGGATAGTTGGCCGCCTTCACGCCGAAGTGCAGCGCCATGTACAGGCAGGTCGGCGTCTTGCCCGAGCGCGACACGCCGACCAGCACCACGTCGGCGTCGGCGTAGTTCACGTTGACGCCATCGTCGTGGGCCAGCGCGTAGTTGGTGGCGTTGATGCGCGTCTCGTACTTGGCGAAGTCGACCAAGCCGTGCGCGCGGTTGACCGCGCCGGAGCGCTTGCGCCCCAGTTCGTCCTCGAGCGGGCCGATGAACGGCGCGAACACTTCCAGCATCAGCGCGCCGCTGGTCGACAGGATCTCGTTCAGGACGCTGTCCATCACCGTGTTGATCACGATCGGCCGCTCCCCGCCGTTCTGCGCCAGCGCGGTCTTGATGCGCAGCGCGGCGGCCTGCGCCTTCTCCGGGGAGTCCACGAACGGGATGCGGTGGGTGTCGAAGCGCAGCCCCTCGAACTGGGCCAGGATCGAGTGGCCGATCGTCTCGGCGGTGATGCCGGTCGAATCGGAGACGTAGAAAACCGTCCTGCGCATGAACAGACTCCTCGCGGGGGAGGCCAGTTTAGCGGCTCGACGGCCCCGTCGCGCTTGTTTCGCGGCGCCGGGGAAGGGACAATTTAGCCCCTTTGCGGGCCTTTTCCCCGCCCACCCCACGTACTGAGGAGATCTCCCTTGAGCGATCTGGTGCTTTGGCTGGATGGCCTGCGCATGTCCGACCTCGGCAAGGTGGGCGGCAAGAACGCTTCGCTGGGCGAGATGATCGGCAACCTGGCCAAGCTCGGGGTCTCCGTGCCGGGCGGCTTCGCCACCACCGCCGAAGCCTACCGGCAGTTCATCGCGCAGAGCGGGCTGGCCGAACGCATCCAGCGGCGCCTGGCCACGCTCGACGTCGAGGACGTCGCCGCGCTCACCCGCGCCGGCGAGGAAATCCGCGGCTGGGTCGTCGAAACGCCGCTGATCCCCGCGTTCGACGAGGCCGTGCGCGCCGCCTACCGCAAGCTGTGCCACGTCGCCGGCGCCGACGACATCGCCGTCGCCGTGCGCTCCTCCGCCACCGCCGAGGACCTGCCCGACGCCTCCTTCGCCGGCCAGCAGGAAACCTTCCTCAACGTGCAGGGCGAGGACGACGTGGTGCACAAGGTGAAGGAGGTCTTCGCCTCGCTGTACAACGACCGCGCGATCGCCTACCGCGTGCACCACGGCTTCAAGCACGAGGAAGTGTTCCTGTCCGCCGGCGTGCAGCTGATGGTGCGCTCCGACATCGGCGCCTCCGGCGTGCTGTTCACCCTCGACACCGAATCCGGCTTCCGCGACGTGGTGTTCGTCACCGCCAGCTACGGCCTCGGCGAGATGGTCGTGCAGGGCGCGGTCAATCCCGACGAGTTCTACGTCTACAAGCCGACGCTCAAGGCCGGCAAGCCGGCGATCCTGCGCCGCCAGATCGGCGCCAAGCAGATGCAGATGGTGTACTCGAAGAAGGCCGGCGAGCGCGTCACCGTCGAGGAGACGCCGGCCGCCGACCGCCATCGCTTCTGCATCAGCGACGCCGACGTGCACGAACTGGCCCGCCAGTCGTTGATCATCGAGCAGCACTACGGCCGGCCGATGGACATCGAGTGGGCGAAGGACGGCCACACCGGCAAGGTCTACATCGTGCAGGCGCGCCCGGAGACGGTGAAGTCGCGCGCCCGCGCCACCCAGATCGAGCGCTACCAGCTCAAGCAGCGCGGCGAGGCGCTGGCGCACGGCCGCGCGATCGGCCAGAAGATCGGCGCCGGCGTCGCGCGCGTGGTGCGCTCGCTGGCCGACATGCACAAAGTGCAGCCGGGCGACGTGCTGGTCGCCGACATGACCGACCCCGACTGGGAGCCGGTGATGAAGCGCGCCGCGGCGATCGTCACCAACCGCGGCGGCCGCACCTGCCACGCGGCGATCATCGCGCGCGAGCTGGGCGTGCCGGCGGTGGTCGGCACCGGCCACGCGCTGGACACGATTCCCGACGGCGCCGACGTGACCGTGTCCTGCGCCGAGGGTGACACCGGCTACATCTACAAGGGCAAGCTCGCGTTCGACAAGGTCACCGCCGACCTCGGCGCGATGCCGCCGGCGCCGCTGAAGATCATGATGAACGTGGCCAACCCGGAGCGCGCGTTCGACTTCGCCATGCTGCCGAACGCCGGCGTCGGCCTGGCGCGCCTGGAGATGATCATCGCCAGCCACATCGGCGTGCACCCGCAGGCGCTGCTCGACTACGCCAAGCAGGACGCCGACACCAAACACCGCATCGACGAGCGCATCGCCGGCTACAGCGATCCGGTCAGCTTCTACGTCGACCGCCTCGCCGAAGGCATCGCCACGATCACAGCGGCGTTCGCGCCGCATCCGGTGATCGTGCGCCTGTCCGACTTCAAGTCGAACGAGTACGCCAACCTGATCGGCGGCCGCCAGTACGAGCCGCACGAGGAGAACCCGATGCTCGGCTTCCGCGGCGCCAGCCGCTACGTCGATCCGAGCTTCGAACCCAGCTTCGCCCTCGAATGCCGCGCCATGAAGAAGGTGCGCGAGGAGATGGGCCTGACCAACGCCTGGGTGATGATCCCGTTCGTGCGCACGCTGGAGGAAGGCCGCAAGGTGATCGAGGTGCTGAAGCGCCACGGCCTCGAGCAGGGCAAGGACGGGCTGAAGGTCATCATGATGTGCGAGGTGCCGTCGAACGCGCTGCTGGCCGACGAGTTCCTCGACGTCTTCGACGGCTTCTCGATCGGCTCCAACGACCTCACCCAGCTGACGCTGGGCCTCGACCGCGACTCCGGCATCGTCGCCCACCTGTTCGACGAGCGGAACCTCGCGGTGAAGAAGCTGCTGGCGATGGCCATCAGCACCGCGCGCGCCAAGGGCAAGTACATCGGCATCTGCGGCCAGGGCCCGAGCGACCACCCCGACCTCGCCGAGTGGCTGATGGACCAGGGCATCGAGTCCGTCTCGCTCAACCCCGACACCGTGGTCGATACCTGGCTGATGCTGGCGAAGAAGAAAGCCAACTGAGCGCCGCGGCAGCGCAGCATCGAAAAAGGCGGGCCCGGCCCGCCTTTTTCATGCGGCAACGTCGCTTGATACGCTACGGCGTCGGACGGGCGATGCCGGGCAACGTGCCCGGCGCCCGGGCCCCATCCACGCCGCGACGGAAGCGCAAATGCCCGGTCAAGCCTCCATCCTCTGGGGACTGCTGTTCGGCTCGATCGGGCTGGGCTACTTCGTGTACGGCAAGCGGCAGCGCGCGGTCGTGCCGCTGGCGTGCGGACTGGCGCTGATGGCGTTTCCGTATTTCGTGTCCGGCACCGGCTGGCTGGTCGCGGACGGGCTCGTGCTGGTCGCCGTGCCGTGGTTCGTGCGGCTGTAGCGCATGGCGTGAGCCGCAGGGTGGGCGGTGGGGCGGGCTGCAGCCCACCGAACGCATGAGTCGCCGCATCGATGGTGGACTGAAGCCCGCCCTGCATGCCGCATTTGCCAGCGTGGGCGGAGTTGGCCCTACTTCGGCGCCACCAGCCCCGAAAGCGCGCCCATGTAGCCGCGGTAGTAGCGCAGCTCGGCGATGGAATCGTGGATGTCGGCGAGCGCGGTGTGGGTGGAGTCCTTGGCGAACCCCTTCATCAGCTCGGGCGCCCAGCGGCGCGCCAGCTCCTTGATCGTGGAGACGTCGAGGTTGCGGTAGTGGAAGAACTTCTCCAGCCGCGGCATCTGCCGGTACAGGAAGCGGCGGTCCTGGCAGATCGAGTTGCCGCACATCGGCGACTTGCCGGGCCCGACCCAGGCGGCGAGGAATTCCAACGTGCGCGCCTCGGCCTCGGCGTGGTCCGTGCCGGACTCGAGCACGCGCCGCCACAGGCCGGACTTGCCGTGCTGGTTGCGGTTCCAGTCGTCCATCGCTTCGAGGCGCGCGGAGTCGTGGCGCACCGCGAACACCGGGCCTTCGGCCAGCACGTGCAGGTCGCGGTCGGTGACGACGGTGGCGATCTCGAGGATGGAATCGCGGTCGGTGTCGAGCCCGGTCATCTCCAGGTCGATCCAGATCAGGTTGTCGTCATTCGACGGTGACATGCGTGCTCCCTTGCGCCGGGTCCGTGCTTCTTCGGCGGCGTGCGGGGCGCGGAAGCTCCGCGCTTTGCGTGCCGGCCCGCAAAGATTACATTGGATCGCCGCAGGCGCGGAAATCACGGCGCAGGGAATACGGGATGGGCGCACAGACGTTCTTCTGGCACGACTACGAAACATCCGGCATCGACGCGCGCCGCGACCGGCCGCAGCAGTTCGCCGGCATGCGCACCACGCTCGAACTGGAACCGGTCGGCGAACCCGTCTCGTTCTTCTGCAGGCCGCCGCGCGACGCGCTGCCGAATCCGCTGGCCGCCCTGGTCACCGGGCTGGTGCCGCAGGACCTCGAGCGCGACGGCGTGATCGAGGCCGAGTTCGCCGCGCGCGTGCAGGAGGCGCTGGGCGAGCCCGGCACCTGCGGCGTCGGCTACAACTCGCTGCGCTTCGATGACGAGTTCACCCGCCACCTGCTCTACCGCAACTTCTTCGATCCGTACGAGCGCGAGTGGAAGGACGGCAACTCGCGCTGGGACCTGATCGACCTGGTGCGCATGTGCTACGCGCTGCGCCCGGAAGGCGTCGAATGGCCGCGCCGCAACGACGGCGCGCCCAGCTTCCAACTGGAGGAGCTCGCGCGCGCGAACCGCCTCGAACAGCGCCGTGCGCACGATGCGGCGTCCGACGTGGAGGCGCTGGTCGCGCTGGCGCGCCTGATCCGCGTGCGCCAGCCGCGGCTGTGGGACTGGAGCTTCGCGCTGCGCCGCAAGCAGCGCGCCTTCGAGCTGCTCGACGTCGCCGGCATGACGCCGCTGCTGCACGTATCCGCGCGCTATCCGGCCAGCCGCGGCTGCCTCGCCGTGGTCGCGCCGCTGGCGATGCATCCGAGCCAGCCGAACGCCGTGATCGTGGTCGATCTCGACGCCGACCCCGGCACTTGGCTGCACCTCGACCCCGAGGAAATCGCCGACCGCCTGTTCACGCCGCGCGCCGACCTGCCCGAGGACGTCGTTCGCGTTCCGCTGAAGCTGGTGCACGCCAACCGCTCGCCCGCGCTGGCGCCGCTGTCGGCGCTGAAGGGCGTGGACACCGCGCGCCTCGGCCTCGACCTCGAACGCTGCCTCGCGCACGGCGCGCGCCTGCGCGCGGCGGACGGCGTCGCCGAGCGCGTGCGCCGCGTGTTCGCCCAGCCGGAGGAACGCGGCGCCGTCGACCCCGAGCTGGCGCTGTACCGCGGCTTCGCCGGCGACGCCGACCGCCGCGTCTGCGCCACGGTGCGCGCCACGCCGCCGGCCGAGCTCGGCACGCGCGCGTTCGGCTTCCGCGACCCGCGCTACGCCGAGCTCCTTTTCCGCTACCGTGCGCGCAACTGGCCCGACACGCTGGACGCCGGCGAGGCCGAACGCTGGGAAGCGTTCCGCCGCGAGCGCCTGACCGGCGAGACGCCGCTGACCACGCTCAACCTCGAGGCCTACTTCGCCGAGATCGCGCGCCTGCGCGCGGAACCCGCGCGCGCTCCCGCGGAACACGCCCTGCTGGATCGCCTCGAGCAGTGGGGCCGCGAGATCCTGTGAGACGCGGCCGGCCGCCGCAGGCTCCCCGGTCGCTACCGGTAAAACGGAGCGAAGCCCGATAATGTCGCGCCGGCAATCCGTCGCGCCGTAACGACGCGACCTCGGACCGATCGGAAACCTCATGGCCGAAACCTATTTCACCCCCGCCACCCTCCGCTTCCTGCGCGACCTCGCCGCCCACAACAACCGCACCTGGTTCAAGGCGCAGCAGGCGCGCTACGAGGCGCAGGTGCGCGAGCCTTATCTCCGCCTGATCGCCGACCTGCAGGCGCCGCTGGCGAAGATCAGCCCGCACTACCGCGCCGATCCGCGCAAGGTCGGCGGTTCGCTGTTCCGCATCCAGCGCGACACGCGCTTCTCCGGCGACAAGCAGCCGTACAAGACCTGGGCCGGCGCGCGCTTTTTCCACGAGCGCCGCCGCGAGATGCCGGCGCCGTCGTTCTACCTGCACATCCAGCCCGGCGACTGCTTCGCCGGCGGCGGCGTCTGGCACCCGGAAGCGCCGACGCTGAAGCGCATCCGCGACTTCCTCGCCGATAATCCCGCCACCTGGAAGCGCGCGGTGCACGCCAAGGCGTTCCGCGAGCGCTTCGAGATGTGGGGCGAGCGCCTGACGCGCCCGCCGCGCGGCTACGATCCCGCCCACGAGCTGATCGAGGACCTGAAGCTGAAGAGCTTCGCCGCCGGGGCTGGTTTTCCCGACAAGCTGGCCTGCTCGGCCGAGCTGCTGCCGCACGCGGTCGACACCTTCAGGCGCATCGCGCCGATGATCGACTACCTGTGCGCCGCGCTGGACCTCGAGTTCTGAGCGCGGCATGACGCCGCCCGCCGCGCTGCCCGCGCCGCGTCTGGCGGGGTTCTACTTCGCCTACTACGCAGCGTTGGGCGCGTTCCTGCCATACTGGAGCGTGTACCTCGACGCGCGCGGCTTCGACGCGGCGGCGATCGGCGCGCTGACCAGCCTGTGGTACGCGACGCGCGTGGTTTCGCCGTCGGCCTGGAGCTGGCTGGCCGCGCGCAGCGCGCGCCCGGTGCGCTGGCTGCGCGTCGGCTGCGCCGCCACGCTGCTGTGCTTCCTGCCGCTGCTGGCGCCGCGCGGCTTCGCCGTCACCGCGGTGGCGATGGCCGCGTTCTGCTTCTTCTACAACGCGGTGATGCCGCAGTTCGAGGCGATCACGCTGTCGCACCTCGGCGCGCGCAGCGAGCGCTACGGGCGCATCCGCGTATGGGGCTCGATCGGCTTCGTCGCCGTGGTCGCGCTGTACGGCGCGGCGCTCGACCATCTGGCGGCGACCGCCCTGCCCTGGCTGATGCTGCCGCTGTTCGCCGGCTTGCTGGCCGCGTCGGCCGTCAACGACTACGGCCCTGCGCATCACGCGCGCGAAGCGGACGACGCGGGCGACGCGCCCGGCTTCGCCGCGCGGCTGCGCCGCCCCGAGGTGCTGGCCTTCTTCGCCAGCATGCTGCTGCTGGCGATCTCGTTCGGCCCCTACTACACCTTCTACTCGATCTACCTCGAAGCGCAGGGCTACAGCGGTCGCGCCACCGGCGCGCTGTGGGCCTGCGGCGTCGCGGCGGAGATCGTGCTGTTCTTCCTCGCAGCGCGCATGTTCGCACGCTGGCACGCGGTGACCGTGCTGAGGGTTTCGCTGCTCTCCGCGGTGGCGCGCTGGCTGCTGACCGCGTGGTTTCCGCAACTGATGCCGGTGATGCTGCTGGCGCAGCTCAGCCACGCGCTGAACTTCGCCGCGTGCTTCGCCGCGGCGATCCAACTGCTGGCGCGCTTCTTCCCGGGACGCATGAACGGCCACGGCCAGGGCGTGTTCTACGCCGTCAGCGGCGTCGGCGGCACGCTGGGCGCGCTGGGCTCGGGCCTGGCCTGGCACGCGCTCGGCGGCGCGCAGGCCTTCATGCTGGCCGCCGCCGCCGCGGCGCTGGCTGCATGGGTGGCCTGGCGCGGCCTGCGACCGTATGCCACACCCGCCCAAAGCCCGGCGCCGCCCTGATCCGGTTTGCCATGCCATGCGCAACTGCTAACGTGGCCGCAAACCGCCGCGAGGACGCGTCCATGGCCACCCGCTTCGAGTCTATCCTCAAGGCAACGGGCAATCGGCTGATCGTCGTGGTCGAGCGGCTGGGGCTGCTGATCGTGCTGGGGGCAACCATTGTCGCCGCCGGCCAGGAGATCGAAGCGACCTGGCGCAACGGCCGGGTCGCCGTCACCGACCTGCTGTTGCTGTTCATCTACCTCGAACTGCTGACGATGAGCGGGGTGTACTGGCGCGTGGGTCGCCTGCCCGTGCGCATGCCGCTGTACATCGCGATCGTGGCGATGGCGCGGCACCTCACGCTCGATACCACCGCCGCCTCGCCGCTGGCCGTGCTCTCCGAAGCCGGCGCCGTGTTGCTGCTCGGCGCGGCGGTGCTGCTGGTGCGCTACGGTCACAAGCGCTACCCCTACGACGACGAGGGCGACCGCACGCCGCTCAGCTGAGCGCGTCAGGCCTCGGCGAACGGGAACGCCAGCACGTCGGCGATGGCGTCGGTGCCGGCCATGCCCATCAGCAGGCGCTCGATACCCAGCGCGACGCCGGCGCATGCCGGCATGCCGTCCAGCGCGGCGAGCAGGCGCTCGTCGATCGGCGGTTCGCGGCGGCCGCGTGCGCGGCGCGTGGCGAGGTCGCGCTCGAAGCGCGCGCGCTGCTCGGCAGCGTCGTTCAGCTCGTGGTAGCCGTTGGCCAGCTCATGGCGACCGAGGTAAAGCTCGAAGCGCTCGGCCACCGGCGGATCGTCGCGGCGGACCTTCGCCAGCGCGCACTGCGTCGCCGGATAGTCGTGGACCACGGTGATGCGGCCGGGCGGAAATGCCGGCTGCAACCGGTGCGTGATCAGCAGGTCCAGCCAGTCGTCGCGGCCGAGTCCGTGGGGGTCGATGGCGAAGTCGGCCAGCGGCGCGCGCAGCGCCTCGAGCGGCGCGCGGTGCGGGTCGATGCCCAGTTCGCGCTTGAACAGCGCGCGGTAGCTCAGCGTCTCGACGCGCGCGTCGCGTCCGGCCAGCGCCAGCGCCGCCTGCACCAGCGCCACGGTTTCCTCGGCGAGCCGGCGATGGTCCCAACCGACGCGGTACCACTCCAGCATGGCGAACTCGGGATTGTGGCTGCGCCCGGCCTCGCCGTTGCGGAACACGCGGCCCAGCTCGTAGCAGTCGCCGACGCCCAGCGCCAGCAGCCGCTTCAGCGGATATTCCGGCGAGGTGCGCAGCCAGCGCTCGCGCGCGCCGCCGTCGACGTGGCCGTCGAACGATGTGCTGAAGCTCTCGATGTTGGGCTCGGTGTTGCCCGCCGCCGACAGCATCGGCGTCTCCACCTCGAGCATGCCGCGCTCGGCGAAGAACGCGCGGATCCGGGCGTACAGGCGCGCGCGCAATCGCAGCGCGCCGAGCAGGTCCGGACGTTCAACCACCGTGATGCTCCAGCAGCTCCAGCAGGCGCGCTTCGTCCCAGATCTCGACGCCCAGCTCGCGCGCCTTGTCGAGCTTGGAGCCGGCGGCTTCGCCGGCGACGACGAAGCCGGTTTTCTTCGACACGCTGCCGGCGACCTTGGCGCCGAGCGCTTCCAGCTTGGCCTTGGCCTCGTCGCGGCTCAGCGACGACAGCGTGCCGGTGAGCACGACGGTCTGGCCGGCGAGCGGGCCGTCGGCGCTGCGCTGCGGCGGGCCTTCCTTCCAGGCGACGCCGGCGGCGCGCAGCTTGGCGATCACGTCGAGGTTGTGGCGTTCGCGGAAGAACGCGACGATGCGCGAGGCCACCACCGGACCGACGTCCGCCACTTCCAGCAGCGCCGCTTCGTCCGCCTGCGCGATCGCGTCCAGCGCGCCGAAATGGCGCGCCAGCGTCTTCGCGGTGGCCTCGCCGACGTCGCGGATGCCGAGTGCGAACAGGAAGCGCTCCAGCGTGGTGCGCTTGCTGCGCTCGATCGCCTCGACCAGGTTCTCCGCCCACTTGGTGGCGACCTTGCCCTGCTTGACCGTCTCCGGCACGGTGCCGTCGCGCTCGTCGGCGCGGCGCTTCATCCCGGTGAAGTCCTCGACTGCCAGCCGATACAGGTCGGCGACGGTATTCACGTAGCCGAGGTCGCACAGATCCTCGATGTAGCGTCCGCCCAGGCCTTCGATGTCCATCGCGCGGCGCGAGGCGAAGTGGTGGATCGCCTCCTTGCGCTGCGCCGGGCAGAACAGGCCGCCGCTGCAGCGCCAGGCCGCCTCGCCTTCCTCGCGCACCAGCGCCGAACCGCACACCGGGCAGTGCGCCGGCATGCGCCATGGATGCGTGCCGTGCGGACGGCGCTCCGGCACCACGCGCGCGACCTCGGGGATCACGTCGCCGGCGCGGCGCACGATCACCGTGTCGCCGACGCGCACGTCGAGGCGCGCGACCTGGTCGGCGTTGTGCAGGGTGGCGTTGGTGACGGTCACGCCGGCCACCTGCACCGCCTTCAGGCGCGCCACCGGCGTGACCGCGCCGGTGCGGCCGACCTGCACGTCGATCGCCTCGACCGTGGTCATCTGCTCCTGCGCCGGATACTTGTGCGCCAGCGCCCAGCGCGGCGCGCGCGAGACGAAGCCCATCTCCTGCTGCCAGTCGTAGCGGTCGAGCTTGTAGACCACGCCGTCGATGTCGTACGGCAGCGCGTCGCGCCGCGCGCCGATGCGCCGGTAGTAGTCGAGCAGGCCCTCCAGCCCGCGCGCGTGCTCGACCAGCGGGCTGACCGGAAAGCCCCACGCGCGCAACTGCGCCAGCGTCGCCGAGTGCGTGCGCGGCAGATGCCCGCCCTCGACCGCGCCGATCGCGTAGGCGAAGAACGCCAGCGGCCGCGAGGCGGTGACGCGCGGATCGAGCTGGCGCAGCGATCCGGCGGCGCCGTTGCGCGGATTGGCCAGGGTCTTGTCGCCGCGCTTCAGCGCCGCCGCGTTGTACGCCTCGAACGCGGCCTTCGGCATGTACACCTCGCCGCGCACTTCCAGCACGCGCGGCCAGCCCTCGCCGCGCAAGCGCAGCGGGATCGCCTTGACCGTGCGCAGGTTCGGGGTCACGTCCTCGCCGACGCTGCCGTCGCCGCGCGTCGCGCCCTGCACGAACGCGCCGTCCTCGTAGCGCAGGCTGATCGCGAGACCATCCAGCTTGGGCTCGACCGAGAACTCCGGCCGTTCGATACCGAGCGTGGTTTCGATGCGGCGCACGAAGTCGGCGGCCTCCTCGTCGCTGAAGGCGTTGTTCAACGACAGCATCGGGATGGCGTGGCGCACCTCGGCGAATTGCGCGGACGGGCGCACGCCGACGCGCTGCGTGGGCGAGTCGGGCGTGACCAGCGCGGGATACCCGGCCTCCAGCGCCTGCAGCTCGCGCAGCAGGCGGTCGTACTCGGGGTCGGCGAGGGTCGGGTTGTCGAGGACGTAATAGCGGTAGTTGGCGTCCTCGATCTGCGCGCGCAGGCGTGCGGCGCGCTGGGCGATCTCGGGGGGCACCTTGGCGTGGCTCATCGCGGGCATGGGTCGTGGCCGGATACGCGCAGTTTACCGGCTTGTTGCGCCGCGCCGCGCGGGTGCAGGATGCTTGGGCGCACGCACGGGAGGAGCGCCATGGCGAAGAAAGGCTGGACCGCATTTCCGTATCCCGACGCCGCCTACGACTATCGCGGCGACGCCCTGGCGAAAGCCTGGAAGACGCTGCACGCGGGCGACCAGGAGCCGTTCCCCGACGCGAAGCACATCGGCGCGCTGCTCAGCGCCAACCCGAAACTGGGCAAGGACGCCGACACGCTGGCCGAGGCGCTGCAGGACGCCTGGCGCGCCTTTCACCGCGGCGATTTCCAGGACGCCTACGAACGCGGCGTCGCGCTGAAGGCGCCGGGCGCGTCGGTCGCGGTCAAGGCCGGCGGCATCCACGCCACCTATCTCGTCGAAGCCGAGAAGGAGAAGATCGCGCGCTTCGAGGCGCTGGCCGCGCTGGCGGCCGAGGCGATCGCGGCGCTGCCCGGCGAGGCCAACAGCCACTACCGCCACGCCTTCGCGCTGGGCCGGCTCAGCCAGACGCTGTCGATCGCCAAGGCGCTGGCGCAGGGCATCGCCGGCAAGGTGCGCGCTTCGCTGGAAGCCGCGCTGGAGCTGGCGCCGAAGCACGCCGAGGCGCACACCGCGATGGGGCTGTACCACGCCGAGATCGTCGCCAAGGTCGGCGGCATGCTGGCCAAGCTGACCTACGGCGCCAACGCCGCCGCCGCCGAGAAGCACCTGAAGGAAGCGCTGAAGCTGACCCCGCACTCGCCAATCGCCTGGATCGAATACGGCAACGGCCTGCTGCTGCTGCATGGCGACAAGCGCGAGGACGAGGCCGCGGAAGCCTACGCCAAGGCCGCCAAGCTCAAGCCGCACGACGCGATGGAAGCGCTCGACGCCGCCTACGCGCGCGAACAACTGGCCTGAATCCGCGCGCGGCAGGCGGCGAAAGCCCCGCGAAAGACGCGCGGCCCACGCTGGCACGGGCGGAGGAATGCCCCGCCCGTCGCTCGCCGGAGGCCGCGCATGCGCCGCGTCCTGCTCATCGCTCCGCTTCTCGCCGGCCTGCTCGCGCCCGGCCTCGCCGCCGCGGGCGGCCCGTTCGGCATCGACCACCGCGTCGCCTACGACAACAGCGGCATCTGGAAGCGCAGCACGCAGAAGGACGTCGAGTACGCGACCGTGCTGACCGTGATCGGCGGCGCGCTGCTGCTGGGCGACCAGAGCGACAGCGGCGACACCTTCTGGCGCGCGGTCGACGCCACCGCCTTCTCGGCGGTCGCCGCGCAGGCGATGAAGTGGATGTTCGGCCGCGAACGCCCTTCCGAAACCGACGATCCGAACCGGTGGTTCAAGGGCAGCGGCCACCAGAGCTTCCCCAGCGGCGAGGTGACCCTGGTGGCAGGCGCGGTGACGCCGTTCGTGGTCCGCTACGGCGCCGAGCATCCGGCCGTATACGCGCTGGAGCTGCTGCCGCTGTACGACAGCATCGCGCGGGTCAAGGTGCACGGCCACTGGCAGAGCGACGTGCTGGCCGGCTGGGCGCTCGGCACCGGCTTCGGCATCTGGTCCGCGCACACCGGCCATCCGGTGATCCTGAGCTGGCTGCCGGGCGGCTTCCAGATCGGTATCGTGCACCGCTTCTGAACGGGCCGCGCACGGCGCGCGCCCGCGCCCGGCCGGCGCAGCCGCCCGCGGCTACAATACGCCGCGCATGATCCTGCGCGCCGACGTCCCGCACGCCGCTCCGATCGCCGACGCCGCTCCCGCCGCGACGGGCGGCGCCGCGCCGACGCGCGTCAGCGGGCTGCTGTGGCTGATCTCCGCCGCGTTCTTCATGCAGACGCTGGACTCCACCATCGTCAACACCGCGGTGCCGAGCATCGCCGAGGCGCTGGCGGTGCCGCCGCTGTCGATCAAGACCGCGCTGACCAGCTACGTGCTGACGCTCGCCGTGTGCATCCCCGCCAGCCCGTGGCTGACCGACCGCTTCGGCACGCGCCGCATCTTCGCCGCGGCGATCGCGGTGTTCACGCTCGGCTCGCTGCTGTGCGGGCTGGCGCAGAGCCTGCCGCAACTGGTCGCCGCGCGCGTGGTGCAGGGCCTCGGCGGCGCGCTGCTGCTGCCGGTCGGCCGCTTCGTGCTGGTGCGCAGCTACGGCCACCGCGATTTCGTCGCGGCGATGAGCACGGTGGCGACGTTCGGCCTGCTCGGCTCGGTGCTCGGGCCGCTCCTCGGCGGCGCGCTCTCGCAGCTGGCGAGCTGGCGCTGGATCTTCCTGGTCAACGTGCCGGCCGGCCTGTTCGGACTGTGGCTGAACCGGCGCGAGATGCCGGAGTTCCGCCGCGCCGACGCCGGCGCGTTCGACCCGGTCGGCTTCGTGCTGTTCGCGCTGGCCGCGTCGCTGCTGCTGGCGGTCGCCGAGCGGGCCGACGCGCGCGACACGACCTGGCCCATGATTGTCGCGCTCGCCGCCGGTGCCGTCGCGCTGGGCGCGCTGTACGTGCGCCACAGCGGCCGCGTGGCGCGGCCGGTGATCGACCTCGGCCTGCTGCGCACCCGCAGCGTGGCGGTGTCGCTGGCCGGCGGCCTGTGCACGCGGCTGGGCGTGTCCGGCATGTTCCTGCTGCTGGTGCTGTTCCTGCAGATGGGCTGCGGCTGGTCGCCGATCGCCGCCGGCCTGATGATGGTGCCGCAGGCGCTGGGCGCGATGCTGGTCAAGCCGCTGATCCACCGCCTGCTCGGCCGCTACGGCTACCGCCGCCTGCTCGCCGCCAACACGGTGGTGGTGGCGCTGCTGCTGGCGCTGTTCGCGCTGCCCTCGGCGCAGACGCCGGCCTGGATGATCGCCGCCCAGGTGTTCGTCTACGGCCTGGTGATGTCGCTGCAGTACACGGCAATGAACACACTGACCTTCGTCGACCTGCCGCCCGAGCACGCGGCGATGGCCGCGTCGATGGGCTCGACCGTGCAGTACCTGGCGATGAGCTTCGGCATCGCGCTGGCGACGCTGCTGATGGCCGTGTTCCTGCACGGCCAGACGCCGGAGGCTTACGTCTTCGCCTTCCGCCGCGCGGTGCTGGCCGTGGCGCTGCTGACCCTGGCCGCGGCGGCGGTGTTCCGCCTGCTGCGCCTCGACGCGCCCAGCCCCGCGGCATCGACGCCGTAGCGGGCGAGGGTCGCGGCGGCGGCGTCCGCGGTGATGTCGCCACCCCACTCTTCCATCAGCGCGATCATCACCAGCTTCTCGAACTCGGCGCCGAAGCGCTGCACGATCGCATCGGGGTCGGCGATGCGCTTGGCGTCGGCGATCAGGCCGAAGTGCACGTGGCCGTCGTAGCTGAGGATCGACAGGCCGACGCCGACCGAGCCGGACTGCGGCACCCAGAACATCAGTTCGCGCATCCGGCTGCCGGCCAGGAACAGCGGCTGCTGCGGTCCCGGCACGTTGGTCGCCACCACCGACGCCTTGCGGCTGAACAGCTCCAGCGCCGGACGCAGCAGCGCCGCCGGCGCCATGCCGAGCGCGGCAAGCAGGCCGAACGTCATGACCGCCTGCCGCGAGTTCTTCAATTGGCGCATGTTCGCGGCGACGCGTTCGAGGCGGCGCAGCGGATTGGGTTCGCCGACCGGCAGATCGAGGAACACCAGGCCGAAGTGGTTGCCGAGCCGCTTGGCGTGCTCGAGCGGCCGCAGGTTGACCGGCACGGTCGCGCGCACGGTGAGGCCGTCGACCGCATCGCCGGCGTCGTGCATGTAGGCGCGCAGCGCGCCGGCGGCGCAGGCCATCAGCACGTCGTTGACGGTGCAGCCGAGCGCGCGCCCGAGCGTCTTCACCTCCTCCAGCGCCAACGGCTCGGCCCACGCCACGCGCTTGACCACGCCGAGCGGCCCCCTCAGCGCGGTCGGCGGATCGTCCGCCAGGGCCAGCACCGAGCCGAGTTCGCGGGCGATCTCGGAACCCTCGATGACCAGACCGGCCGCCTGCGCGGGGTCGAGCAGCATCTCCGCAAGCTTGTCCCAGGCCTTGCCGCCGACCTCGACCGCCCGGCGCAGGCCGGCCTGCGCCGGCTCGAGCAGGCGCTGGAACACGCCGCCGCCGTCGTGTTTCAGCCACGTGCGCGCCAGTTCGGCGTGCTGCGCGGGGCCGGGCGCGGTGTCGGTCAGCGACAGCAGCACCTGCACCAGCGCCAGGCCGTCGGCGTAGCAGTGGTGCATGCGCGCCACCAGCGCGCTGCCGCCCCGATAGTTCTCGACCACATGGAACTGCCACGCGGGCTTGGAGTGGTCGAGCGGCATCGAAGCCAGCTCGCTGACGAAGCGTTCCAGCTCCGGCTTGCCGGCCGCGCCCGGCAGCGCGGCGACGCGCACGTGCCAGTCGAGGTCGAAGTCGGGGTCGTTCTCCCAGTAGGCACCGGTGGCGGTGATCGTGGCGCGCTGGGCGAAACGCCGGTAGGCGAGGAAACGCTCCGCGAGCATGCGCTTGAAGCGGGCGACGTCGAGCGCGTCGGCAAAGATCATCACGCCGCAGATCATCATCAGATTGGTCGGCGTCTCCATGCGCAGCCACGTGGTGTCCACCTTGGACATCGACTCGTGCGCGCCCTGCAGCTCCTCGAACATCGCCGCCCCCGCGAATGCGCGGCGGGCCAACGGCGGCCCGCACGCTCGTGTAGCATCCGGACAACAGGCCGAAAACGCAACGGCCGCGACCAGGGAGACGGCACCGCATGCAGCACGCCAGCGAAATCCTGCTCAGCCTGTTCGTGATCTTCGTCGCCGCCCAGATCGGCGCCGAGATCGCCCAGCGCCTGCGCCTGCCCGGCGTGGTCGGCGAGATCGCCGCCGGCTGCGCGATCGGCCCGTCCGCGCTGGGCTGGATCGCGCCGAACGAGCCGCTGGAGGTGCTGTCCGAGATCGGCGTGGTGCTGCTGCTGTTCGCGGTCGGCCTGGAGACGCGGCTCGACGACCTCAAGCGCGTCGGCCGCAGCGCCTTCATGGTCGGCGTGCTCGGCGTGGTCGTGCCGTTCGCGATGGGCACGCTGTGGGCGCACGGCGCCGGCTTCCCCTGGAACAAGTCGATGTTCGTCGCCGCCGCGTTCGTCGCCACCTCGGCCGGCATCACCGCGCGCGTGCTGCAGGAACTCGGCGCGCTGCGCCGCATCGAGAGCCGGGTGATCCTCGGCGCCGCCGTGATCGACGACATCCTCGCCATGCTGCTGCTGGGCGTGGTGGTGTCGCTGCAGGCCGGCGGCGAACTGCACGTCGGCAACCTGCTGGTGGTGCTGGGTGAGGCGGTCGGCTTCGTCGCGGTGATCGGCTGGGTGGGCACGCGCATGATGCGGCGCGGCTCCGCCTGGCTGGACCGGCCGATCCATCCGCTGTCGCCGCTGACCGTGGTGCTGGCGCTCTGCCTCGGCCTTGCCTTCCTCTCCACCGAGTTCGGCCTGGCCGCGATCATCGGCGCGTTCCTCGCCGGCATGATCGCCTCCGAGAGCCGCCAGCGCGAGACGCTGGAGCACCAGACGCAGCCGCTGCTGGCGCTGATGACGCCGTTCTTCTTCGTGATCACCGGCACCAAGGTCGATCTCGCCCTGCTCGGCAGCCGCGAGGCGCTGCTCATGCTGACGGTGGTCACCGGCATCGCCATCGTCTCCAAGCTGGTCGGCGGTTTCCTCGGCGCGCTGGGACTGGGACCGCGTGCCGCGACCATCGTCGGCATGGGCATGGTGCCGCGCGGCGAGGTCGGCGTGGTGATCGCCAGCCTCGGCCTCTCCGCCGGCGTGTTCACCAACCAGGTCTATGCGGTGATCGTGGCGATGTCGCTGCTGACGGCGATGCTCACGCCGCCGCTGCTGGCATGGCTGCTGCGGCGCAGCCCGGAGCCGCGGATCGTGCCGCCGTCCTGATGCGGCTCAGCGGCCGCGCATGCGTTGCCACGCGGCCAGCGCCGCTGCGCGCGAGGCCTTCAAGTCGACCATCGGCGGCGGATAGCCGCTGCGCGCCAGCAGCGCGGGATCGCGCCACGGTTCCTGCAGCAACGCATCGGGCGCGTCCGCCAGTTCGGGCAGCCAGCGGCGCACGTAGGCAGCTTCGGGATCGAACCTCTGCGCCTGTGCCACCGGATTGAAGATGCGAAAGTATGGCGCGGCATCGGCGCCGGTACCGGCATTCCACTGCCAGCCTTGCGTGTTGTTGGCGAGATCGGCGTCGACCAGCGTGTCCCAGAACCAGCGCGCGCCGTGGCGCCAGTGCAGGCGCAGGTTCTTGGTGAGGAAGCTCGCCACGATCATGCGCACGCGGTTGTGCATCCAGCCGGTCGTCCACAGCTCGCGCATGCCGGCATCGACGATCGGCACGCCGGTGCGGCCGCGCTGCCAGCGAGCCAGCGTTTCGCCGTCGGGCTCGGCCCACGGAAACGCGTCGAAGCTCGCGTCGAGATTCGCCTCGGTCGTGTACGGGAAGTGGTACAGCAGGTGATGCGCGAACTCGCGCCAGCCGAGCTCGCGCAAATACGCCTCGACGGCGTCGCCGAGCCGCGCGCGGCCATGGCGGCACGCGCAGTCGTCCAGCGCCCGCACGACCTGCCGCGGCGAAATCTCGCCGAAGTGCAGGTGCGGCGACATCCGCGAAGTGCCGCGGCGGTCGGGGCTGTCGCGCTGCGCCGCGTAGCCGGACAGGGCGTCTTCGCAGAACACATCCAGCGCCTCGCGCGCGCCGGCCTCGCCCGGCCGCCAGGCCGCGCGCAGTCCGACGTCCCAGCCGGGCCTCGGCAGCAGGCCGAGCGCATCCAGCGGCAAGCCGTCGGCGAGAGTCTCCCAGCGCTGCGGCTGCGGTGCCGGCAGCGGCGCAGCCGGCCGCAGGCGTGCCCGCGCGCTGCGCCAGAACGGCGTGAACACGCGATACGGCCCGCCCTTGCCGGTTGCGATCTCCCACGGCTCGAACAACAGCGCGCCGTTGTGGGCATGTGTGGCGATGCCTGCTGCGCGAAGCGTCGACTCGACTTCGGCGTCACGGGCGCGCACCGTCGGCTCGTACAGGCGGTTCCAGTACACCGCTTCGGCGTTCGTCGCGGCCGCGACCGCCAGCAGCGTCTCGGCCGACGGCCCGCCGCGCAGGTGCAGGACGCCGCCGCGCGCGCGCAATGTGGCCTCCAGCGCGGCGAGACTGTGGTGCAGCCACCAACGGCTGGCCGCACCCGGCGCCCATGGCGCCTCCTCGTCCGGCGCATGCACGTACAGCGGCAGCACGCGCGCATGCGCCGCCGCGGCCGCGCTCAGCGCGGGGTTGTCCTCCAGCCGCAGGTCGCGGCGGAACCAGACGATGGCGGCGCCCATGCCCGCAGCTTAGCGGTTCGATGCTGCCGCGGTGTGCGCCTGCCGCTCAGGCCAGCCCGAAGCGGCGGATCAGCCAGCCCTTCGCGAGCTGGGTCAGGCCCATGTAGACAAGCAGGATCGCGCCGAGGTACGGCCAGTAGCCGCCCGGCAGCGGCGCGAAGCCGAACCACGACGCCGCCGCCGAGAACGGCAGCAGCACGCCGATGCCGCAGATCGTCACCGTCGCCACGCGCAGCGGCAGGCTGGCCATGCTCTGCACGAACGGGATGCGGCCGGTGCGGATCACGTGCACGATCAGCGTCTGCGACAGCAGCGACTCGACGAACCAGCCGGTCTGGAACAGCGCCGCGTGCGCGACGCCGTCGGCCTTGAACACGTACCACATCAGGCCGAACGTGGCGTAGTCGAAGATCGAGCTGATCGGGCCGATGCACAGCACGAAGCGCGCGATCTCGCGCATGTCCCAACTGCGCGGCCGGGCGATGTACTCCTCGTCGACCTCGTCGGTGGCGACCGCGGTCTGCGAGAAGTCGTACATCAGGTTGTTGAGCAGGATCTGCACCGGCGCCATCGGCAGGAACGGCAGCAGCGCGCTGGCGCCGAGCACGCTGAACATGTTGCCGAAGTTGGAGCTGGCGGTCATCTTGATGTACTTGATGATGTTGCCGAAGACCTTGCGGCCCTCCTGCACGCCCTCCTCCAGCACGATCAGGCTCTTCTCCAGCAGGATGATGTCGGCCGAGGCCTTGGCGATGTCGACCGCGGTGTCGACCGAGATGCCGACGTCGGCCGCGCGCAGCGCCGGGCCGTCGTTGATGCCGTCGCCCATGAAGCCGACCACGTGGCCCTGCGCGCGCAGCGCCTCGATCACGCGCACCTTCTGCTGCGGATTGAGGCGCGCGAACAGTTGCACCTCGCGCGCGGCCTCGGCCATCTCGGCATCGTCCATGCGGTCGATCTGCGGCCCGGTGGCGACGCGGGTCGCGTCGAGGCCGACCTGGCGGCAGACGTTGCGCGCGACGATGCTGTTGTCGCCGGTGAGGATCTTCACCGCGATGCCGTGGGCTTGCAGCGCCTCGATCGCCTCCGCCGCGCTGTCCTTGGGCGGGTCGAGGAAGGCCATGAAGCCGACCAGGGTCAGGTCGCGCTCGTCGTCGCGGCCGTAGGCCTCGCGGGTCGGAGCCAGTTCGCGGATGCCGACCGCGATCACGCGGAAGCCGTCCTCGTTCAACTCGCGCGCGACACGGCGCACCTCGTCCATGCGCGCTTCCGTCAGCGCCTCGACCTTGCCGTCCACGTCGACGTTCACCGAGATGCCCAGCATCTCGGCGACCGCGCCCTTGCTGACCAGCAGGTGGCGGCCCTCGTGGTCGCGCACCACCACCGACATGCGGCGGCGCTCGAAGTCGAACGGCACCTCGTCGACCAGCGCGAAATCGGCGGCCAGCCGCGCGGAATCCTCCGGCTCGACGCGCTCGAGCACCGCCACGTCGAGCAGGTTGCGCAGGCCGGTCTGGTAGTGGCTGTTGAGAAAGGCCAGCTCGAGAACGCGCGCGTTGTCCTCGCCGTCGGCGCCGACGTGGCGTTCCAGGATCACCTTGTCCTGGGTCAGCGTGCCGGTCTTGTCGGTACACAGCACGTCGATCGCGCCGAAGTCCTGGATCGCCGGCAGGCGCTTGACGATCACGTCCTTGCGCGCCATCGCCATCGCGCCCTTGGCGAGGTTGATGGTCACGATCATCGGCAGCATCTCCGGCGCCAGGCCGACCGACACCGCGATCGCGAACAGGAACGCCTCCAGCCAATCGTGCCTGGCCCAGCCGTTGATCAGGAACACCAGCGGCACCATCACCGCCATGAAGCGCAGCATCAGCATGGCGAAGCGGCGCACGCCGATGTCGAAGCTGGTGGCCTGGCGCGGCGCGGTCAGCGCGCCGGCGAGCGCGCCGAAGCAGGTCTCGCGGCCGGTGGCGGCGACCATCGCCAGCGCGCTGCCGCTGACCACGTTGGAGCCCATGAAGCAGAGGTTGCGCGCCTCCAGCGGCGCGGCGGCGTCGGCGTCCGCACCGGCGAACTTCTCCACCGGCATCGACTCGCCGGTCAGGCTGGCCTGGTTGACGAACAGGTCCTTGGCGGCGAGCAGGCGCACGTCGGCGGGCAGCATGTCGCCGGCCGCCAGCAGGATCACGTCGCCGGGCACCAGGTCCTCGATCGGCAGCTCGACGCGGCCGGCGGCGTCGCCCTCGCCGCGGCGGCGCACGGTGGCGGTGTTGCTGACCATGTGGCGCAGCGCCTCGACGGCCTTGTCGGAACGGCGCTCCTGCACGTAGGACAGCACCACCGACATCGCCACCATGCCGGCCATGATGCCGGCGGCGACCTTGTCGTCGATGGAGAACGTCACCACCGCCAGCGTCAGCAGCAGCACGTTCAGCGGCGTGGCCGCGCGCACGAACAGCTCGCGCAGGATCGAATCCTTGCGGTCGTTGCCGACGACGTTGGGGCCGTACTGTTCGAGGCGCGCCTCGGCTTCGGCGGCATCGAGGCCGGCACTGCGGCTGTCCAGCCGCGCCAGCGCCTCGTCCGCGCCGAGGCGCGCGATCTCGAGGAAGCGGCGCTGCTGCTGCGGCGCGACGCTGGGCGCGGCGCGGCCGCGTCCGTGGGTGCGCTCGGGGATCAGGGCCATCAGCGAAACCAGTCTGAGCATCGCGGACTCCAAACAGGACCATCCGCGCACGTCACGCGCACGCGGAGAGGACGGAGTCGCTGGGGTACTGCGATGGAGCGCTCCGCCGGCTCGACACCCCTCGGGGTGGACCGGCGTAAGCGGGTCAGCCGCGCGAGGGGGACTTCAGATGTGCAGGTCTAGGGCAACTGCAACTGTCCACGCGGACGGACCTCGTGCGAGAAGGATGCGCAAGGGTAATCGCGACCACGCGGCCGGTCAACGCCGCCGGCGTGACGCGGCGCGCAGGCGTTCGGCGACGGCATCGAGAAAGTCCGGCGCAAGCTTCGCCGACACCGGCAGGCTCCACCAGCGCGGCGCGGCGAACGGCCGGCACTTCACCGCGTCCTTCTCGGTCATCAGCACCGGCAGCGAGTCGCCGAAAGCCAGGTCGGCCGGCACGAACCGGTGATGGTCGGGGAATGCGTGCGCGATCACCGCGATGCCCTGCGCGCGCAGTTCGGCGAAGAAGCGTTCGGGGTTGCCGATGCCGGCGACCGCGTGCACGCGCTGCCCGGCGAACGCGGCCAGCGGGCGCGGCCGCTCCGCGCCGACCAGCGCCTCGGCCTGGCGTGCTTCCAGCGTCATCTGCACTTCGCCAGGCGCGGCGACGCCGCCGTTGCAGACGCGGAAATCGACGGCGTCCAGCCGCGCCGGCGGCTCGCGCAGCGGACCGGCGGGCAGCAGGCGGCCGTTGCCGAAACGGCGGTCGCCGTCGATCACGCAGATCTCGAGGTCGCGCGCCAGCCGGTAGTGCTGCAGGCCGTCGTCGGCGATCACCACGTCGACGCCCGGCGCGAGCAGCAGCCGCGCGGCGGCGGGCCGGTCGCGGCCGACCGCGACCGGCGCCCCGGTGCGCGCACGGATCAGGCAGGGTTCGTCGCCGTCCTCGCGCGGATCGCTGGCGTCGTCCAGCAGCCGGTTGCCGCCGCGCGTGCCGCCGTAGCCGCGGCTGACCACGCCGGGGCTGAAGCCGCGCGCGCGCAGCGCCTCGACCAGCGCGATCGTCAGCGGCGTCTTGCCGGTGCCGCCGACGCTGAGGTTGCCGACCACCAGCACCGGCAGCGGCAGGCGCTGCGCAGCCAGCCAGCCGTGCCGGTACAGCGCGCGGCGCAGCGCGACCGCGCCGCCGTACAGCGCCGCCACCGGGCGTGCCCACAGCGGCGGCGGCAGGTCCGCATACCAGCGCTGCTGCAGCCGGCTCGCCAGCGTCATCGCCGCCTACACCGCCGGTTCGCGGAACTGCATGCGGTGCAGCGAGGCGTAGTGGCCGCCGCGCGCCAGCAACTGCGCGTGCGTGCCCTGCTCGACGATGCGGCCCTGGTCGAGCACGGCGATCTGGTCGGCGTGCTCGATGGTGGACAGCCGGTGCGCGATCACCAGCGTGGTGCGGTCGCGCATCAGCCGCGCCAGCGCTTCCTGGATCAATCGCTCGGATTCGGTGTCGAGCGCGGAGGTGGCCTCGTCCAGCACCAGGATCGGCGCGTTCTTCAGGATCGCGCGCGCGATGGCGATGCGCTGGCGCTGGCCGCCGGACAGCATCGAACCGTTCTCGCCGACGCGGCCATGGATGCCTTCGGGCAGGCGGCGGATGAAGTCCATCGCGTTGGCCGCCTCGGCCGCGGCGACGATGTCGGCTTCGCTCGCGCCTTCCAGCGCGCCGTAGGCGATGTTGCGCGCGATGGTGTCGTCGAACAGCACCACGCTCTGGCCGACCCAGGCGATCTGCGCGCGCAGGCTCTCCAGCGTGTAGTCGCCGAGCGCATGGCCGTCGAGGCGCACCTCGCCGGCGCTTGGCTCGTGGAAGCGCGGAATCAGGCTGGCCAGGGTCGACTTGCCGCTGCCGGAACGCCCGACCAGCGCGGTGACCGAGCCGGCCGGACAGCGCAGCGTGATGCCGCGCAACGCCGCCGTGGCCGCACCGGCGTAGGTCAGGTGCACGTCGCGGAACTCGATCTCGCCGCGGCAACGCTCCAGTCGCAGCGTGCCGCCGTCGCGCTCGGGCGCGGCGTCCAGCACGCCGAACAGTTCCTGCGCCGCGGCCACGCCGCGCTGGATGTTCGACTGCACCGTGGTCAGCCGCTTCAGGCACGGCAGGATGCCGCCCATCGCGAACAGCACCGAGGTGAACGTGCCCGGCGTGATCGACGGCAGCATCGACGGCCGCGTGGCGAAGTAGATGATCAGCGCCAGCGCGACCGCCGCGAACAGCTGCACCGACGAGGTGGAGATGCCGTTGGTCACCGCCACCTTCAGGTTGAGCCGGCGCGCGCGGTCGCTGACCTTGCTGAATCGCTGCGACTCGTAGCGCTGGCCGCCGTAGACCTTGACCTCGCGGTGCGCGCCGACCACTTCCTCGACGACGCCGGTGACCGAGCCCATCGAACCCTGGATGCTCTGCGCGATGCGCCGGTAGCGCCGCCCCACCGCGGAGACGATGCCGGCCACCGCCGGCACCATCACGAACAGCGCCAGCGTCAGCGGCGCGCTGGCCCACAGCATCACGCCGACGTAGAACACCACCGACAGGCTGTCGGTGATCGCGCTCTTCAGCGCGTCGGTGGAGGCCGAGGCGACCTGCTCCGAGGTATAGGTGATGCGCGCAATCTGGTGACCGGTCGATTCGCCGTCGAAGAACGCCGCCGGCATGCGCAGGTACTTGTCGAACACCTGTTCGCGCATGTGCTGCACCAGGCCGCGGCCGACGTAGGCCATGCCGTAGTCGGTGACGAAGTTGCCGCAGGCGCGCACCAGGAAGATCGAGATGATGACGATCGGCATCCAGAAGATCGTCGCCGGGTCGTGGCGCACGAACAGGTCGTCGACCATCGACTTGGAGATGCGCGCGAACAGCGCCAGGCCGGCGGCGTCGATCACCATGCCGACGATCGCCAGCGCGCCGATCGCCCGGTACGGCCGCAGGTAGCCGAGCAGGCGCCGGTACGCGGCCAGGCCGGAGCCGGCGCTGTCGGCCGCCGCGCTCACTTGCCGCGCGGCTCCGCGGCTGGCGTGGTGGCGATGCTGAGCCGGCTGAAGCCGAGCTGGGCCAATGCGTCCATCGCCGTCACCACCGACTGGTGCGGGGTCATCGCGTCGGCGCGCAGCAGCACCGGGCGCTCGCGGTCGTCGCCGGCGATGCGCGCAATCGCCTGCTTGAGGCTGTCGGTGTCGGTGCCGAGCACCTCGTCGGCGCCGACCGAAAAGTGCCCTTCGCGGTCGACCATCAGGACCAGCGCACCGCTCTGGTCCTGGCTGGCCTGCGCGCTGGCCTCGGGCAGCGTGACCTTCATGCGCGCGTGCTGCACGAAGGTGGTGGTCATCACGAAGAACATCAGCAACGTGAGGAGCACGTCGATCAGCGAGATCACGTTGATCTCGAAATCGTCCTCGCGCCGCGCCTGGCCGATGCGCATGGCGGCGGCTCAGCGCGCCGCGCGCGCCGGCGCGGCGGCCGCGATCGCGGCCGGCTCGGCCTGCGCGGTCAGCTCGTCCAGCAGCACGGTTGCCTGCTGCTCCATCTCGACGACGAAGCCGGCCACGCGCGAACGGAAGTAGCGGTGCAGCGCGTAGGCCGGGATCGCCACCACCAGGCCGCTGGCGGTGCACACCAGCGCCTCGCCGATGCCGCCGGCCATCTTCAGCGGGTCGCCGACGCCGTTGACCATCACCGCGAGGAACATGCGGATCAGGCCGATCACGGTACCGAGCAGGCCGAGCAGCGGCGAGATCAGCGCGATCGTGCCGAGCGTGTTGAGGAAGCGCTCCATGCGGTGCACGACGTGGCGGCCGGTGTCCTCGATGCGCTCCTTGACGATCTCGCGCGAACGGTTGCGCACCGCCAGCGCGCCGGCCAGCAGTTCGCCCAGCGGCGAGTTGTCGCGCAGCGCCTGCAGGTGCTCGGGATCGAGCTTGCGCGAACGCGCCCAGGTGCGCACCTGCTCGCCCAGGCCGGGCGGCAGCACCGCCCCGCGACGCAGCGTCCAGAACCGTTCCAGGATGATCGCCAGCGCGATCGCCGAGCACAGCAGGATGGGCAGCATCGCCCAGCCGCCCGCCATCAGGATTTCGAGCACGCGGTCCTCCGTCCAGCACGGCCTCGAAAGCGAGCCCGCATCATACCAGCGAACCGGCGCCGGCCTGTGTCGCGGTTGGCAGTGCCGGCGCGGCCTATTCGCGCCAGTAGCGGCGGCTGCGCGCGCGCCAGGATTCGGCCGGCAGGGGCGCGGCGTCGGCCGGGAAGCGCACCCGCAAAGCGCCTTCGCGCGCCGTGTCCAGCAGCGGCACGCCGGCGGCGGCGTAGCGCGCCAGCACCTCCGGATGCGGATGGCCGAAGCGGTTGCGCCAGCCCGCCGAGACGATCGCCAGCCGCGGATGCAGGGCGGCGACGAACGCCGCGCTGGAGGCGCTGCGGCTGCCGTGGTGCGGCGCCACCAGCACCAGCGGCGGCCCCGCGCCGGCGGCCGCCGCGACTTCCGGTTCGACGCCGGCGCCGATGTCGCTCGGCAGCAGCAGGCGTCCGCCCGACGCCTCGACCAGCAGCACGCAGGCGCCGTCGTTGCCGCGCCCCGGCTGCGCCGCCCGCGGATGCAGCACGCGGAAGCGCACCCCGTCCCAGCTCCACGCCTGCCCGGCACGGCAAAGCGCCAGCGGCAGCGGACTGCGCCGCGGTTCGCTGCCGAGCAGGCGCGCCTGCGGAAATGCCGCCGCCACCGCGGGCACGCCGCCGGCGTGGTCGTTGTCGCCGTGGCTGACCATCAGCACGTCGAGCCGGCGCACGCCCAGCGCGTGCAGCGCCGGCACCGCCACCGTCGCACCGAGATCGAAGCCGGACGGATAGCGCGCGCCGGCATCGAACAGCAGCGCGTGCGCACGGGTGCGCACCAGCACCGACAGGCCCTGCCCCACGTCCAGCACCACCGCATCGAAGCCGCCCGGCGGCGGCAGCGCGACGCGCGGCCACAGCAGCGGCAGGAACAGCAGCGCGCCAAGCCCGCGCGCCGGCACGCCGCGCGGCAGCAGCAGCCACAGCGCGCCCAGCGACGCCAGCGCGAATGCCGCCAACCCGGGCTCGGGCAGGTAGCCGTGCGCGCCGGGCCACGCGGCCATCCGCTCCAGCAGCCACCACTGCGCGCGCAGCAGCGCCGCGGCCGCGTGCAGAAGCGGCACGCCCAGCGCGGGCAGCGGAATCAACAGCAGCGTCGCCAGCAGGGTCAGCGGCACGATCGCGAAGCTGACGAACGGCACTGCGACCAGGTTCGCCAGCGGCCCGACCAGCGAGCTCTGCCCGAAGAACCACACGCCGAGCGGCAGCAGCGCGACCGCCATCACGCCCTGCGCCGCGCCCAGCTCGTGCGCGAGTCCGCGCCAGCCGCGCGGCGCGCGTCCGACCACCAGCACCAGGAAGGCGACGCCGGCGAACGACAGCCAGAAGCCGGCCGACAGCACCGCCAGCGGGTCGGCCAGCAGGATTGCCGCCAGCGCCAGTCCGAGCGTGTGCGCGGCGCCCGGCGCGCGCCGCGACAGCCGCGCCAGCGCCACCACGCCGATCATCAGCAGCGTGCGCAGGGTCGGCAGGCCGAGCCCGGCCAGCGCGCCGTAGGCGCAGGCCGCCAGCAGCGCCGCCGGCGCTTCCGCGCGCGGCCGCGGCAGGCGTTCGCCGAGCGCGGGGCACAGCCACCACAGGCCGCGCAGCAGCCATGCCGCGACCACGCCGGCCAGGCCGACGTGCAGGCCGGAGATCGCGATCAGGTGGCCGGTGCCGGTGCCGCGCAGCACATCCCAGTCGGCGTCGCCGAGGCCGCGCTGGTCGCCGACGGCGAGCGCCTGCAGGCGGTGCGCGGTCGCAGCATCGTCCGGCAGCGCCGCGGCGATCGCCGCGGCGAGGCGCGCCCGCAGGCGATCGATGCAGACGCCCTGGGCGAGCCGGCGCCGGGCGCCGCCGTCGCGCACGTAGCCGACCGCGACGATGCCGCGCTCCAGCGCGTGCCGTTCGCTGTCGAAACCGCCCGGGTCGACCAGCCCGCGCGGCCGCTTCAGCCGCACGCGCAGCGCCCAGCGCTCGCACGGCGCCAGCGTCGGCGCGTCGTCGTACCAGGCCAGCCGCAACAGGCCGCGCAGCGGCAGCGGCGCGCCGTCCAGCGTCGCCGATTCGACGCGCAGCTCGAAGCGCGCCTCGCGGGCATCGGCACGCGGCAGGTCGTCCAGCACGCCGACCACGTCGAGGTCGCGACCTTCCAGTGCGCGCGGCAGGCGCGCGTCCAGCGCGAAGTCCGCGCGCAGCGCGCCCCAGCCGAAGCCGGCCAGCACGATCGCCGGCAGCAGCAGGCGCGGCCGGCGCCACGCCAGCAGCAGGCCGGCGAGCAACGCAGCGACGTCGAGCATGCGCGGCGGCAGCGCGGGCAGCGCCTGCACCGCGACCACGCCGGCCAGCAGCGCGGCGCCGAGCGCGAGCCCGCCGGGCGGAGATCGCGGAACCGGGCGTCCCTGCCCGCGTCTGTCCATGGCGGCGTCAGGTCGCCTTCGGCCGCTCGTGCAGGCTGCCGCCGGACAGTTCCAGCACGCGGTCCATGCGCGCGGCGAGGCGCGGATCGTGCGTGACCAGCACGAAGCTGGTGCCGATCTCGCGGTTCAATTCCAGCATCAGCGCATAGACCTGCGCGGCATTGGCCTCGTCGAGGTTGCCGGTCGGCTCGTCGCCGAGGATGCAGGCCGGCCGCGTCACCAGCGCGCGCGCGACCGCGCAGCGCTGGCGCTCGCCGCCGGACAGCTCGCCCGGCTTGTGCTCGAGGCGGGCGCCCAGGCCGACGCGTTCCAGCAGCTCGCGCGCCCGCCGCTGCGCTTCGGGAATCGGCGTGCCGCGGATCAGCAGCGGCATCGCCACGTTCTCCAGCGCGGTGAACTCGGGCAGCAGGGGGTGGAACTGGTAGATGAAGCCAAGCGAGCGGTTGCGCACGTGGCCGCGCTCGGCGTCCGACAGCTTCGACAGCGCGCGTCCCTCCACTTCGACCTCGCCCGCACTCAACGTATCGAGGCCGCCGAGGATGTGCAGGAGCGTGCTCTTGCCGGCGCCCGAAGCGCCGATGACCGCCAAGGTCTCGCCGCGGCGCAGCTCGAAGCTGACCTCGCCCAGCACGACGGTGCGGAGCTTGCCTTCCTGGTAGGTCTTGGCCACGCGCTCGGCGCGCAGCACGATGTCGTTGCCGCGGTTCATGCGCGCCTCACTCATAGCGCAGCGCCTGCGCCGGCTCGGTGCGCGCCGCGCGCCGCGCCGGGTAGATCGTCGCCAGCAGCGAGAACAGGAACGACAGCGAGGCGATCCAGCCGACGTCGCGCCAGTGCAGGTCGCTTGGCAGTTCGCTGATGTAGTACACGTCCGGCGACAGGAACACCACGCCGAAGGTGTGCTCGATCCACTTCACGATCGTCTCGAGGTTCAGCGCCAGCAGCACGCCGAACAGCACGCCCAGCGCGATGCCGATCAGGCCGACCAGCAGGCCCTGCACCATGAACACGCCCATGATGCTGCGCGGCGTGGCGCCGAGCGTGCGCAGGATGGCGATGTCGGCCTGCTTGTCGGTGACCAGCATCACCAGCGTCGAAACCAGGTTGAACGCGGCCACCGCGACGATCAACGAGAGGATGATGAACATCACCTTCTTCTCCATCGACACCGCGCGGAAGAAGTTGGCGTGGCCCTGCATCCAGTCCTGCACGCGGTACATCTGGCCGAGCTGGTCGGCGAGGTCGCGGGCGACGCCGTAGGCACGGAACATGTCGTCGAGGCGCAGGCGGATGCCGGTCGGCCCGCTCATGTCGTACAGCCGCTCTGCGTCCTGCATGTGCATCACCGCCAGGCCGGAGTCGTACTCCTCCATGCCGGCCTCGAAGATGCCGACCACGGTGAAGCGCCGCAGCCGCGGCACCGCGCCGACCGGCGTCGCGCGCACCTGGTTGGCGGCGACCGCGATCACCTTGTCGCCGACGTCGACGCCGAGCTGCAGCGCCAGCTCCTTGCCGAGCACGATGCCGTAGCCGCCCGGCTTGAGATCGGACAGATGGCCCGCGACCATCTTGCGGTCGATGTCGGAAACGTTCGGCTCCATGTCCGGCAGCACGCCGCGGATGGCCGCGCCGGCGCCGTCGCGACGCATGCCCTGCAGCAGCGCGAAGCCGTCGACGTAGGGCGCGGCGCCGAGCACGTGCGGGTTCTTCTTGGCGACCGAGATCGCGTGCGGCCAGTCCTGCACGGCTTCGCCGACGCCGGAAATCGTCGCGTGCGCGACCATGCCGAGGATGCGCGTGCGCAGCTCCTTGTCGAAGCCGTTCATCACCGAGATCACCGCGATCAGCGCGGTCACGCCCACCGCGATGCCCAGCATCGACACCAGCGAGATGAACGAGATGAAGTGATTGCGGCGCTTGGCGCGCGTGTAGCGCAGGCCGATGAAGAGCTCGAGCGGTCGGAACATGGCGGATGGGGATCGGCGGCGAGGCGCGCCGCTTCGGCAGAACCGGCGCGGGCTCTGGGACTACGGTGCGCGCGCAGAGTGCCCTAAAGCGCCGCCGGCCGGCAAGCGGCGCCGGCCGCACAGCGCTGTCAGGCGATGCCCTGCCCCGCGCCCAGCCGAACGCGCAGGCGCCGCCGCGTGTCGGCATCCAGGTTGTCGGGGAGCAGCAGCAGCGCGGCGCGCGAACGCGCGCCCCAGGCCAGCCGCAGCACGATCAGCGGACCGAGCACGCGCGCGCCGAGCAGCGTGCCGGCAGCGTCCTGCCCGTTCGCCAGGCCCAGCTCGACGACGCCGTCGCCGCGCAGGCGCAGCGATCGCAGCGGCGCGCGGCGCAGGCCCGCGCCGGCGCGTATCGCATGGACCAGGGCGGCCACGGCCAGCGCCAGCCGCAGCCAGCTCGGCAGGCCGCTCAGCGCAATCGCCAGCAGCGCGGCGAGGAGCACCAACGACAACATCGCCGCGAGCGCGCGCGAAGGGCGGTACTCAAAGCCGATGGTGGGCGCGGATTTCATCGACGATCGCCCGCCAGCGTGGATCCTCCGGCACGGCGTAGCCCATCAGCCAGTCCCAGACGTCGGGATCCTGCCGGTCCAGCAGCGCGTCGAAAGCGGCCTGGGACGCCTCCTCGGCGCCGGCGTAGCGCTGCTCCAGCCACCAGCCCAGCAGCGCGTCGAGCTCCTTGGTGCCGCGCCGGCAGCGCCAGCGCAGGCGACGCAGCCGGGCCTCGTCCACGTTCGCCGTCATCGCTTTGCGCCCGTGCCGTTCGCGGTCAGGTGCGCCGCTGGATGATCAGCTTCTTGATCTCCGCGATCGCCTTGGCCGGGTTCAGGCCCTTCGGGCAGGTGCGCGTGCAGTTGAGGATGGTGTGGCAGCGGTACAGGCGGAACGCGTCCTCGAGCTCGTCGAGGCGCGTGCCGGTGTCCTCGTCGCGCGAGTCGACGATGAAGCGGTAGGCCTGCAACAGCACGGCCGGGCCGAGGTAGCGGTCGCCGTTCCACCAGTGGCTGGGGCAGCCTGCCGTGCAGCAGCCGCACATGATGCACTCGTACAGGCCGTCGAGCTTCTTGCGGTCTTCCGGCGACTGCAGGCGCTCCTGGTCGGCCGGCGCCGCACTCTGCGTGCGCAGCCACGGCCGGATCGCGGCGAACTGCGCGTAGAAGTGGGTCAGGTCGGGCACCAGATCCTTGACCACCGGCATGGCGGGCAGCGGGTAGATGTTCACCTCGCGGCCCCTGCAGTCGCCGATCGCCTTGGTGCAGGCCAGCGTGTTGGTGCCGTCGATGTTCATCGCGCACGACCCGCAGACGCCCTCGCGACAGGAACGCCGGAAGGTCAGCGTCGAGTCGATCTCGTTCTTGATCTTGAGCAGCGCGTCCAGAACCATCGGGCCGCAGCTGGCGACGTCGACCTCGAAGGTGTCCAGGCGCGGGTTCTCGCCGCTGTCGGGACTCCAGCGGTACACCCTGAACACGCGCACCTGCTTGGCGCCGGGCTTGGCCGGGAAGTGCTTGCCTGGCTTGACTTTGGAATTCTTGGGTAGCGTGAACTCGGCCATGAGAGGTCCTCGATCAGTATCCTGGCGGCCGCGCAATCGCGCGCCGGCGGCACCGCTGCCGGACCGGCGGACCGGCGGTCCGCCGCAGCCCGGCGTGATTCAGTAGACGCGCTTTTTCGGCGGGATCGGCTTGACCTCGTCGGTCAGCGTGTAGCCGTGCACCGGGCGGTAATCGAAGCGCACGCCGCTCTTGTCGTCCACCCAGCACAACGTGTGCTTCATCCACTTCGCGTCGTCGCGCTCGGGGAAATCCTCGCGCGCGTGCGCGCCGCGGCTCTCGGTGCGCTGCTCGGCCGAACTCATGGTCGCGACCGCCTGGCCCAGCAGGTTGTCCAGCTCGAAGGTCTCGACCAGGTCGGAATTCCACACCAGCGAGCGGTCGCTGATGCGCACGTCGGCGAACGAGGCGCGCACCTCGGCGATCTTCGCGCAGCCTTCCTTCAGGGTCTCGCCGGTGCGGAACACCGCGGCGTCGCGCTGCATGGTGCGCTGCATGTTCAGGCGGATCTCCGCGGTCGGCGTGGAGCCGTTGGCGTGGCGGATCGCGTCGAAGCGGCCGAGCGCCTTGTCCAGCACGGTCGTCGGCAGATCCTTGTGCGGCGCGCCGGGCGTGACCACCTCGGCGCAGCGCTTGGCGACCGCGCGGCCGAACACCACCAGGTCGAGCAGCGAATTGGAACCGAGGCGGTTGGCGCCGTGCACCGACACGCAGGCGGCTTCGCCGATCGCGAACAGGCCGGGCACGACGGCGTCGGGGTTGCCGTCCTTCAGCTGCACCACTTCGCCGTGGTAGTTGGTCGGGATGCCGCCCATGTTGTAGTGCACGGTCGGCAGCACCGGGATCGGCGCCTTGGTGACGTCGACGCCGGCGAAGATGCGCGCGCTCTCGGAGATGCCGGGCAGCTTCTCGTGCAGCACTTCGGGGCCGAGGTGCTGCAGGTTCAGGTGGATGTGGTCGTGGTGCTCGCCGACGCCGCGGCCTTCGCGGATCTCGATGGTGATCGCGCGGCTGACCACGTCGCGCGAGGCGAGATCCTTGGCGTTCGGCGCGTAGCGCTCCATGAAGCGCTCGCCGTTGGCGTTGGTGAGGTAGCCGCCCTCGCCGCGCGCACCCTCGGTGATCAGGCAGCCGGCGCCGTAGATGCCGGTCGGATGGAACTGCACGAACTCCATGTCCTGCAGCGCCAGCCCCGCGCGCAGCGCCATGCCGCCGCCGTCGCCGGTGCAGGTGTGCGCCGAGGTGCAGGAGAAGTACGCGCGGCCGTAGCCGCCGGTCGCCAGCACCACCGCGTGGCCGCGGAAGAAGTGCAGCGTGCCCTCGTTGAGGTCGAGCGCCAGCACGCCGCGGCACACGCCCTCGCTGTCGAACACGAGGTCGGTGGCGAAGTGCTCGATGAAGAAGCGTGCCTGGTGCGCCAGCGCCTGCTGGTACAGCGTGTGCAGGATCGCGTGGCCGGTGCGGTCGGCGGCAGCGCAGGTGCGCTGCGCCTTGCCCTCGCCGTAGTGCGTGGTCATGCCGCCGAACGGGCGCTGGTAGATCTTGCCGGCCTCGGTGCGCGAGAACGGAACGCCGTAGTGCTCGAGCTCGATGATCGCCGGGATCGCCTCGCGGCACATGTATTCGATCGCGTCCTGGTCGCCCAGCCAGTCCGACCCCTTCACGGTGTCGTACATGTGCCAGCGCCAGTCGTCCTCGCCCATGTTGCCGAGCGCGGCGGAGATGCCGCCCTGGGCGGCCACGGTGTGCGAGCGCGTCGGAAACACCTTGGTCACGCAGGCGGTCTGCAGCCCCTTCTCGGCCAGGCCGAAGGTGGCGCGCAGGCCGGCGCCGCCGGCGCCGACCACGATCACGTCGTACTTGTGCTGCTGGATCTTGTAGCTTTCCATCGTTCTCAGCTTCCCAGCGCGACGCGGAGCACGGCCAGCGCGCAGGCCAGCGCGCCGAGCACCGCAAGGAATTTCACCAGCACCAGCAGCGCGATCTCGCGCCAGCGCGTGTGCACGTAGTCCTCGATCACCACCTGCAGCCCGAGCTGGGCGTGCCAGAACATCGCCGCGGTGAACGCGATCATCAGCACCGCGTTCCACGGCCGCGCCAGCGCGGCGCGGGCGCTCGCGTAGTCGGCGTGCAGCAGCGACAGCACGAGGCAGACGAACCACAGGCCGAGCACGACCAGCGCGGCCGCGGTCAGGCGCTGCACCCACCAATGCGAAGCGCCGTCCTTCGCCGAACCGAGGCCGCGCGCGCGCGCCAGCGGCGTACGCATCTCCGAGCCCATGCGTGCGTATTTCATCCCGCCACCCCGTTCATCAGCACGTAGCCCCAGACCAGCACGGTCAGCACGACGCTGCCGATCACCGAAAGCCAGCTCGAGCGCACGAACTGCTCGATGCGGAAACCCATGCCGATGTCCTGCAGCAGGTGCCGGATGCCGTTGCACAGGTGATAGAACAGCGCCCAGCTCCAGCCGAGCAGCAGGAGCTGGCCGAACGGGTTCGCGCAGAACGCGCGCAGGGTGGCGAAATCGGCCTCGCCCGCGGCCAGCGCGAGCAGTGCGGCGGCCACCAGCAGCGTACCGAACGAGAGCGCGACGCCGGTCGCGCGGTGCAGGATCGAGGTGACCATCTGTATCTGCCACCTGTAGACCTGCAGGTGCGGCGAGATCGGTCGTTCCATATGAGCCATGACGACTGTCCTTCGGGGTTGCGCGGACGCCATTCCGCTCCGTCGCCGCGACGCGCGGGCGCGCTCAGAAGTCGACGCAGCGGCCGTTCTTTTCCCAATCGCCGTAGCGGGTGGGATCGGGCTGCTGCCGCGGCGCACTCGGAGCCACCGCATCGACGTGCGTCGGCGGCGGCTCCGCTTGCGCGAATTGCGGAGCGTCGGTGGGCTCTGGAGTCGGTTTGGGCATAGGCGTGAAGCAGCGAAAGGTTAATACCACGCGCAGACCAACACAACTGCACGCAGGCGATGCTAGCCTTGCATCGCATGACCGCCGAACCCGCCGCGCCGGCCGATCTCGGCCCGGCAGAAGCCATCCTGATCGAAGGCGCCGACGCGTCCGCATTCGCGCACGCGCAGTTCGCCAGCGACGTGCGCGCGCTCGGCGTCGCGCGCTGGCAATGGAGCGCGTGGCTCGATGCGCAGGGACGCGTGCGCGCGCTGTTCCAGCTTGGCCGCCTCGACGCGCAGCGCTACATCGCGCTGCTGCGCGGCGGCGCGGCGACGGCGCTGAGCGAAGCGCTCCGCCGCTACGTGCTGCGCGCGAAAGTCGCATTGACGCCGCTGCCCGCGCACGCGCTCGCGGCGACGGAACCGCTCGACATGCACGCGCTGCGCGGCGACGGCGATGCGTTCGAGTTCGGCCTCGGCGCGCGCGGCCTGCGCGTGGACGCACGCGCCGCGCCGGCGGACTTCGCGCGCGCGGAAACGTTCCGGCTCGCCGACGTGCGCGCCGGCTGGCCGTGGCTGCCGGCGGCGGCACTCGACGCCTACGTGCCGCAGGCGCTCGGCCTGCAGCAATTGGGCGCAATCGCGCTGGACAAGGGCTGCTATCCGGGCCAGGAGATCGTCGCGCGCCTGCACTATCGCGGCGGGCTCAAGCGCCAGCTCTGGCGCATCGGCAGCGCCGCGGCGATTGCGCCCGGCGCGACGCTGCGCCACGCCGAACAACCGTGCGGCGTCGTGCTGAACGCCGCGGCAGCCGCGGGCGCTTGCGAGGCGCTTGCGGTCGTGCATCGGGAACTGCCGCCGGATACACCCTTGCTGATCGACGACAGCAGCGCCCCCGCGACGCTGCTGCAGCGCTTCCCACCCTGAGCGAACGCGATTGCGATGCCCGGCGCCCGCTCGCGCCGCACGACCGCACCACGCCCACGATGCCGACAGATAGGCGCAAGTTGAGCGGAAATCGGCGACGTCCCGTCGATGTCGACGTGCGCTGAAGCCGACCGGGAGCTGAATGCCGGCCGCCGCCGGGTTGCCAGCGGGCCTCGTGTCGGCTAGCCTGCGAAAAATGCCTCGGCTGTGCGCATCGATGCGCGCGCCGTTCGTGCGGCGAACCGGAAGTCCGTATCGCCGCGCACGCTGGCAAGACGCCAGTTGAATCCGCCCGCGCATGCGCGGGCAGCGCTTCAGGGGCAGCCGGTCCCCATGTCGGCATCCGTCCCCCTGCGCGGATCACAGCGGCCGTCCAGAGCCGCGCACAAATCGAATTGGCCGCGCAAGCGCGCGGTACAGCAACAGCGCCCGCCGCCATCCGCGTCGGACGTCATGTAACTGGCGGAACGGGCTGCCCGTCCGCCGCCCGGGCGCACGCATGTTCCTTATCGGCATGCGCGCGTACAGCGAGGAGGCAGAACATGAAACTTTCCTGGCTGCTCTGGCTGGCATCCATGTTGCCGCAGCCGCTCGCCGACCAGACCTGTCTGGCGACGACCGTCTATCTCGAGGCTCGAAGCGAGCCCACCCTCGGCCAGTTCGCCGTCGCCGAGGTCGCCTTGCGTCGTCGCGAACGCGGCCGTTGGGGCGAGAGCGTGTGCGCGGTGGTATCCGCACCGCGCCAGTTCGCGATCTCCACGACGCCGAAAGGCTTCGAGGTCGAGAACATGACGGCGTGGAACAAGGCGTGGGGCATCGCCGGCCGCGCGATGAAGATGTGGCAGCAGCCGCGCGACAAGCGCTCGGTGGTCGTGCCGCTGGCCGACCACTTCGTCAAGCTCGACGAGGTTTCGCCGGCGTGGGCCAAGGGCGCGCCGCTCGCCACCATCGGCGAGCACAGTTTCTTCGCGGTCAACTGACGCCGCAACGCCGCCGCACAAAAACGCCTCTCCCCGCTGCGGGGGGCGGCTTCTGCTGCGATTCCTGGCTGAACCCCCTCCCGCAGATGCGGGCGGCTCGCGTCCGAAGCAGACGCTTCGCTCCGGAGAAGACCCCCGAAAGCTCCCGACGCGAGCCTCGATTGCACCGCAAGCGCGCCGCTCCGCCGCGGGAACGGCGCGCTGCGTTTTTTCAGCGCACGCGATGCGCTGCGCGCAATCGACGCAGCGACACGGGCGGTTCCGGCCGTCAGCCGTTGCCGGTACCGGCGTTTGCGGTCGCCAGCGTGCCTTCCTTGTCGACCTCGAGCTTGCTGCCCACGCCAGGATCGTGATCCATGCGCGCGTGCCGGGTGACGCCGTTGTAGTCGTACTCGACGTCGTAGCCGACCGTGTTCTCGGTCTTGTCGTTGACCGTCTTGCAGCGCGTTTCGGTCGTGGTGTACGTGGCGTTTTCCTGGTGCCGCTTCTGGATCTCGTGGCCCGCATAGCCGCCCGCCGCCGCGCCGGCCACCGTGGCCAGCGTCTTGCCCTTGCCGCCGCCGACCTGATTGCCGAGCAGGCCGCCGGCGATCGCGCCGATCGCCGTGCCGGCGATCTGGTGTTCGTCCTTGACCGGCTTGGCATGCGTCACGACTTCGTCGTGGCATACCTGACGCGGATGGGTGGTCGTCTCCTTGACCGGCTTGACGCCGACCACCTGGGCGAACTGGACATCGTTGGAAGTGGCGAAGCCGCCGCGCGAAGCGATGCCCAATCCGGCGAGGACGCCGATACCCGCAATCACGACACCGATAATCACTGGCTTGTTCATTGAGTGTCCTCCTGAAACATCCCGAAACCCAGGCACGTTGCGACCGTGCCGGTCCATTCAAGCAACGCGGAACTGAACTCTTCCAAACGGTGACGCGGGCCGCATTCAGAGCACATTAACGGTTGCGCCGAGCGCGGCGCGCGCGATGCTGGCCGAACGCGCCCGCGGTGGCGCTCGACGCCGTCACACGCCGCCACTATCGTGCGTGCATGCCGCTCCTGACCGACAGCCACGCGCATCTCGACGCCCGCGAGTTCGACGCCGACCGCGCGGCCGTGCTGGCGCGCGCACGCGCCGCCGGCATCGCCCACCAGATCGTGCCCGCGGTGAACGCCGCCGGCTGGGAACCGCTGCGCGCGCTGTGCGCGGACGCACCGGACCTGCACCCCGCCTACGGCCTGCATCCGATGTACCTGGCCGATCACGCGCCGCAGCATCTGCATCTGCTCGCCGACTGGCTGCGTCGCGAGCGCGCGGTCGCGATCGGCGAATGCGGCCTGGATTTCTTCATCGAAGGCCTCGCCCCCGACGCGCAGCGCGCCTACTTCCTGCGCCAGCTCGAACTCGCGCGCGAATTCGCGCTGCCCGTGATCGTGCACGCGCGGCGCGCACTGGACGAGGTGATCGCCACGCTGCGCCGCGTCGGCGGCCTGCGCGGCGTGGTGCACAGCTTCTCCGGCAGCGAGGTGCAGGCGCGGGAACTGTGGAAGCTCGGCTTCCGGCTCGGCATCGGCGGCCCGGTAACCTACCCGCGCGCGCAGCGCCTGCGGCGCATCGTCGCCGCGATGCCGTTGGAACACCTGCTGCTTGAAACCGACGCACCCGACCAGCCGGGCATCGGCCATCGCGGCCAGCGCAACGAGCCGGCGCACCTCGTCGAGGTGCTCGACTGCGTCGCCGCGCTGCGCGGCGTCGAGCCGGAAGCGCTGGCCGCGGCGACCACGCGCAACGCCGAGGAACTGTTCGGCCTGGCCTGAACTTCCGCATCGACGCCGCCGCGCGCGATACTCGCGGCTCCGCCACCGCATGGACATCCGCGATGAAGCTCGCCTTTATCGGCCTCGGCAACATGGGGGCGCCGATGGCGCGCAACCTGCACGACGCCGGCCACGACGTGCATGCCTGGACCCGCTCCGCAGCGCGCCGCGCCGCGCTGCGCGCCGAGGGCATGCGCGTGGAGGAACACCTCGCCGCCGCAGCCGAGGGTGCCGCGATCGCGATCAGCATGCTTGCCGACGACGCCGCCGAGCTCGCGGTCAGCGAGGGTGACGCCGGGCTGCTGCGCCACCTGCCGCGCGGCGCGGTGCGCATCAGCATGAGCACGATCGGCGTCGCCGCATCGCACCGATTGGCCGAACTGCACGCCGCGCACGGCCAGGGCTACGTCGCCGCGCCGGTATTCGGGCGCCCGGCGGCCGCCGCGGCGCGCGCGTTGTGGATCGCCGCCGCCGGCGCCGACGATGCGCTGGCGCGCGCCCGGCCGATCCTCGAAGCCCTCGGCCGCGGCCTGACCCTGCCCGGCGGTCCGGCGGAAACCGCGCACGCGCTGAAGCTGGGCGCCAACGCACTCGGCGCGATCATCACCGAGGGCCTGGGCGAGGTGTTCGCCTACGGCGCCAAGGCCGGCGTGGCGCCGGCCGCCTACCTCGAACTGCTCGACCAGTCCATGCTGCAGGCCGGCTTCGTCGGCAACTACGCGCGCATGATCGTCGCCGGCGGCACCGACAGCCGCGGCGGCTTCCCGCTGCGCCTCGCGCTGAAGGACGTCGGCCTCGCCCTCGACGCCGCGGTCGGCCTGCGTGCGCCGCTGCCGCTGGCCGCTTCGGTGCGCGACCGCATGCTGCGCGCGGTCGCCACCGGACGCGGCGAGCACGACCTGCCCGGCCTCGCGCAACTCGCCTTCGAGGACGCCGGGCTCGGCAACGGCTGAACCCGCCGCTTGCGGCAAGCGGCGCATGTCACTACCCTGATAGTCCATTGATGAACTATCAGTCTACGAACCATGGCCGCCCGCGAACGCCCACTCACCGACCGCATCGCCGCGCTCCAGGCAGGCGTGCAGCGCGTCCACGCCAGGATGCCCGCGGTGCCGGTGCGCGAGGTGGTACTGATGCGCGTGCTTTCGCTGCTCGGCTGGGAATTCACCAGCGGCCTCGACCGCCGGCTGCGTCCGCACGGCCTGAACGACGCCGACTTCCGCACGCTGATGGCGCTGTTCAGCAGCCCGGACGGCATGGCGCACCCCAGCGAGCTGTGCCACTTCGTCACGCAAAGCCGCACCAACATGACGCGCATCAGCGACGCGCTGGTGGCGCGCGGGCTGGTCACGCGCACGCCGAGCGTCGAGGATCGCCGCCGCATCGTCATGCGCATCACCGCGAAAGGCGAGGCGCTGGTGCGCAAGCTGCTGCCGCGCCTGTATCCGATCCTGATCGCGCTGTTCGCCGGTTTCAGCGCGCGCGACAAGCAGACCCTGGAGACGACGCTGCTGCGCCTCGCCGCCGCGTTGGATGCCGTCGAAGCCCGCAAGGAGGCCTGACCGTGCCGTCGAAACCGCTCGCCGCGGCGCTGGCCGCCGCCCTGCTGCTCGCCGCCTGCATCGGCGTGCCGCCGAAGCCCGCCGCGCCCGTGCTGCGCGAGGCGGCGCCGCTGGCCGGCGTGCCCGCCTCCGCGCAGGCGCACTGGCCGGACGCCGCATGGTGGCGGCGCTACCGCGATCCGCAGCTCGATGCACTGGTCGAACGCGCCGTCGCCGGCGCGCCCGCGCTGGCCACCGCGCAGACGCGCTTCGAGGCGGCGCGCGCGGCGGTGCGGGTCGCCGCCGCGGCCGGCGGCGCGCGGCTGGACGCGAGCGCGCAGGCCTCGCGCGAACGCCTGAGCGACAACGGCCTGATCCCACCGAGGTTCCTCGGCTTCAACTGGTACACGCAGGGCGACCTAGGCCTGCAGTTCCGCTACGACTTCGACTGGTGGGGCAAGCAGCGCGCCGCCATCGAGTCCGCGCTGGACCAGGCGCACGCGGCCGAGGCCGAGCGCAGCGCCGCCGCGCTGCTGCTGCAGGCCGCCGTCGCCGACACCTACTTCGGCTGGCAAGCCGACCAGGCACGGCTGGCGCTGGCGCGGCAGGCGGTGGCTGCGCAGGCGCGCCTGCAACGACTGGCCGCGCTGCGCGTGCAACGCGGCCTCGATCCCGCGGACGCGCAGCGCCAGGCCGACGCCGCGCTGGCCGCGGCGCGCGAGCAGCAGGCCGCGCTGCAAGGCTCGGCGGAGCTGCGCCGCGTGGCGCTGGCCGCGCTGCTGGGCGTCGCGCCGGCGGAGCTGCCGGCACTGGATCCGCGGCCGCTGCCGGCTGTCGATGCCGCGCTGCCCGCCGACGCCGGTCTCGACCTGCTGGCGCGCCGCCCCGACGTCGCCGCCAGCCGCTGGCGCGTCGAGGCGGCGGCGAAACAGACGGAAGCCGCGCGTGCGGCGTTCTATCCCGACATCAGCCTGCAGGCGCTGGCCGGCTTCTCCAGCGTCGACATGGACAAGCTGCTCACCGGCGGCAGCCGCGTGTTCGCGCTGACGCCCGCGATCCACCTGCCGCTGTTCGACGCCGACCGGCTGCGCGCGCAGTTCGGCGCCAGCCGCGCCGAGCTGGACGCCGCAGTCGCCGCCTACGACGCCAGCGTGGTCGAAGCCGCGCGCGACGTCGCCACGCAAGCCGTCGCGTTGCGGCAGATCGACGCGCGCCGTCGCGAGCGCGCCGCCCAGGTCGAGGCCGGCACGCGTCTGCGCGGCAGCGCCGCCGCGCGCGAACGCCAGGGTCTGACCGACGCGCGCGCCGGGCTCGCCGCCGAAACCGCGCTGCTGCAGCAACGCGACGCCGCCGTGCAGCTCGACGCGCAGGCGCTGGCCGCCGACATCGCCCTGATCAAGGCGCTCGGCGGCGGCTACCGCGCCGACGCCGACCTCGCGCACCGCTAATCCTTTTCCTTCCGGATCACCTGCATGAACGTCGCCATCGATTCCGCCAGCGCCGCTCCGTCGAACGACCAGGGCAACGGCAAGCGCCGCCGCGTGCTGCTCGGCATCGCCGCCGCGTTCGCCCTCGCCGGGCTGCTGTGGCTGCTGCTGTGGCTGCTGGTGTTTTCCAGGCGCGAAGTGACCGACGACGCCTACGTCGGCGGCAACCAGGTGGCAATCTCGGCGCAGGTGCCCGGCACCGTGATCGCCGTGCTCGCCGACGATACCCAGCTCGTGCACAAGGGCCAGGCGCTGGTGCAGCTCGATCCGACCGACGCCGCGGTGACGCTGGCCAAGGCGAAGAGCGCGCTGGCGCAGGCCGTGCGCCAGGTGCGCCAGCAGCGCGAGCTGGCCGCGCAGTACGACGCCGCGGTGGTTGCGCGCACGCAGGAATTGCAGCGCGCCGACGCCGACCTCGCCCGCCGCCAGCCGCTGCTGGGCGAGAAGGCGGTCGCGCCCGAGGAGGTTGCGCATGCGCGCGAAGCTGCCGCCACCGCACGCGCGCAGCTCGAGTTCGCCGCGCGCCAGGCCGCGGCCGCGCACGCGCTGGTTGCCGGCACCGACGTCGCCGGCAACCCGGCGGTGCAGCAGGCGCGCGCGGCGTTCCGCGAGGCCTGGATCAACGCCCAGCGCGACGCGGTGGTCGCGCCGACCGACGGCTACGTCGCGCAGCGCAGCGCGCAGGTCGGCCAGCGCGTGCAGCCTGGCCAGGCGCTGATGACGGTGATTCCGCTGCACGCGCTGTGGGTCGACGCCAACTTCAAGGAAGTGCAGCTCGCGCACATCCGCATCGGCCAGCCGGCCACGGTGCATACCGACATCTACGGCGGCGACGTCACCTATCGCGGCCGCGTGCTCGGCCTCGGCGCCGGCACCGGCAGCGCGTTCGCGCTGCTGCCGCCGCAGAACGCCTCCGGCAACTGGATCAAGGTGGTGCAGCGCGTGCCGGTGCGCATCGCGCTCGACGAGCGGCAGCTCGACGAACATCCGCTGCGCGTGGGCCTGTCGGCCACGGTCAAGGTGGACACCCGCGACCGCTCCGGCGCGATGCTGGCGCAGCAGCCCGCCGCCGCGCCGGTCGCCGCCACCGACGTCTACGCGCGCGACCTCGCCGCCGCCGAGCGCGAGGCCGACGCGGTGATCCGCGCCAACCTCGGCGCCGGCGCGCGCTGAGCGCATACGCATGAACCGGCCCGCACCCGCCGGCGAGCGCGCGCCGCCGCTGCACGGCGGCATGCTCGCGCTGCTGACCGTCGCGATCGCCTTCTCGACGTTCATGGAGGTGCTCGACATCACCATCGTCAACGTCTCGGTGCCGGCGATCGCCGGCAGCCTGGGCGTGAGTCCCTCGGAAGGCACCTGGGCGATCAGCTCCTACTCGCTGGCCAGCGCGATCATGCAGCCGCTGACCGGCTGGATCGCACGCCGCTTCGGCGAGGTGCGCACGTTCTGCGCCTCGGTGGCGCTGTTCGTGCTGTTCTCGATGCTGTGCGGCCTCGCCGCCAGCATGCCGATGCTGGTGGTGTTCCGCCTGCTGCAGGGGCTGGTCTCCGGCCCGATGGTGCCGCTGTCGATGACCCTGCTGCTGGCGAACTACCCCAACGACAAGAAGGGACTGGCGCTGGGGCTGTGGGCGATGACGGTGGTGGTGGCGCCGATCTTCGGCCCGATTATCGGCGGCTGGCTGACCGACAATTATTCCTGGCCGTGGATCTTCTACATCAACGCCCCGGTCGGCGCGCTGGCCGCCGTGGTCACCTGGTCGCTGCTGAAGCGGCGCGAGTCGGCGACCGCGCGCCAGCCGCTCGACATGGTCGGGCTGGCGCTGCTGGTGATCGGCGTGGGCTGCCTGCAGTTCATGCTCGACAACGGCAGCGACAAGGACTGGTTCAGCTCGCCGCTGATCCTGGTGCTCGGCATCGTCGCGCTGGTCAGCCTGACGTTCTTCGTCGGCTGGACGCTGACCGAGAAGCACCCGGTGGTGGACCTGTCGCTGTTCCGCCACCGCAATTTCGCGGTCGGCGTGCTGGCGCTGGCGCTCGGCATGTTCGGCTTCTTCGGCATCAACGTGATCTATCCGCTGTGGCTGCAGATCACGCTGGGCTACACCGCCACCTGGGCCGGACTGGCCACCGCGCCGGTCGGCATCCTCGCCGTGGTGTTCTCGCCGCTGGTCGGGCGCAACCTGCACCGGCTGGAGCTGCGCCAGGTGGCGAGCTTCGCCTTCCTGGTGTTCGCGCTGACCGCGTTCTGGTTCGCGCGCTTCACCACCGACGCCGCGTTCGCCGACCTGGTGGTGCCGCGCGTGATCCAGGGCATCGGCATCGCCTGCTTCTTCATCCCGGTCAACCAGATCATCCTGTCCGGGCTGGGGCCGAGCGAGATCGCCAGCGCGTCGGGCCTGTCGAACTTCTTCCGCACCATCGCCAGCAGCGTCTCCACCGCGGTCACGGTGACGCTCTGGCAGCACCGCGGCGACTACCACCATGCGGCGCTCGCCGAGCACGTGAACGCCGCCAGCCCCGGCTTGACGCACTACGTCGAGCGCCTCGCCGCGCACGGCATCCCCGCGCTGCCCGGCTACGGCGTGATCGAGCGCGTGCTCGGCCAGCAGGCGCTGACCCTCGCCGTGAACGACGTGTTCTGGCTGTTCGGCGTGGTCTTCCTGGCGATCATCGGCGTGCTCTGGCTGGCCAGGCCGCCGTTCGGCAGCGCCGGCCCCGGCGCGGTGCACTGAAGCGCATCGTCGCCCCGGTTCACGCCGCCAGCAGCTTCTCCAGCATCCTGCCGACCGCGGCGAAGCCGAAGCTGGCGGTGACGTGGGTGGCGGCGCCGAGGCCGCCGCCGCAATCGAGCTTCATGGCGTCGCCGCCGGCCGGGCGGGTGCCGCAAACCGTGCCGTCCGGCTGCGGATAGCGCACGTTCTCCAGCGAGTACACCGCGGATACGCCGAAATAGCGCGACGGGTTGCGCGGGAAGCCGTGGTCCTGGCGCAGCTTCTTGCGGATCAGCGACAGCATCGCGTCGTGCTCGGTGCGCGACAGGTCGCGCACGCGCACGCTGGTCGGGTCGGTGCGCCCGCCGGCGGAGCCGACCACCACCAGCGGCAGCTTGCGCCGCCGGCACCAGGCGATCGCCTCGACCTTCACGCGGAACGCGTCGCAGGCGTCCAGCACGAGGTCATAGCCGCGGCCGAGCAGGGCGTCGATGTTGGACGGGGTGAGGAAGTCGGCGATCGCGTCGACGCCGATGCCGGGGTGGATCGCGCGCGCGCGCTCGGCCATCACCTCGACCTTGGCGCGGCCGTAGTGGCCGTCCAGCGCGTGCAGTTGGCGGTTGGTGTTGGTGACGCAGACCTCGTCGGCGTCGATCAGGGTCAACCGCCCCACCCCGCTGCGCGCCAGCGCCTCGACCGCCCACGAGCCGACCCCGCCGACGCCGACCACGCACACGTGCGCGCGCGCCAGCCGGGCGACGCTGCCGACGCCGTACAGGCGCTCGATACCCTGGAAACGTTCCGCGTGCGGCATGGTCATGATCACGAGGCGCGCGAGCCTAGCACGGCCGGCGCTTGTGCCGACACGGCACCGGCCGCATCGTGCGCGTGTCCGCCACCCGGAGGCCGCCATGTCCCATCCGCTGGTCCGCCGCCTGCTCGGCTTCGCCGCGCGCCTGCGCCATCCGCAACTGTTCGCCCTCGTCGCCGCGCTGTTCCTGCTCGACCTGCTGGTGCCGGATCCGATCCCGTTCGTCGACGAGATCCTGCTCGGCCTGGCCACCCTGCTGCTCGGCCGCCTGCGCCGCCCCGCGGGGCGGTCGTGACAGGGCGTGATCTGGTTATCGACTTGACGCGAGGAAAATATTGTAAGCTGCTAACGTGAAAGGATTTGGGGGGCGAACGTGCCATCATGCCACGACCCGCGTTTCTGCATGAAGGGAGGCAAGGCTTGCGGCCGGCCGGCCGCACGACGCCGATGCCCTCCACGGCGCACGCCGCCGACGGCAGCGCTGCCCGCCAACGCGACCACCGCTGATCGTCCGGGGCTTCGCGTCGTGGCTTGCGACACGGCGAAGCGCGCCCACGCACGGCTAGTATCCGCGAGCCCGGAAGACGCGCGCCGCGCGCATGCCGGGATACGGCCGCGAGGAGGGCGATGAACGGCGAACGAGGCCAACGCGACTTGAGGCTGCGCCAGCTGCGACTGGTCGGCTGGATGCTGCGCCGCGCCTTCACGCGCCTGCAGAGCAGCATGTTCGAGCGCACCCGCTACTCCGAGCCGAAGATGGTGGCGATGGCGTGGGTCGGCGGGCTCGGCTTCCCGCTGTACTACCTGGTGTGGACCGACCTGTTCCCGCAGCCCTACGAAAACCTGCCGATGCGCCTGCTCGGCAGCGCGCTGTTCCTGCCGCTGGCGTTCGTGCGCCACTGGCCGCGCCGGCTGAAGCCGTGGCTGCCGCTGTACTGGTACGCCACGATCACCTACGCGCTGGCGTTCTTCTTCACCTACATGATGCTGCGCAACGGCGCCACCGCGCCGTGGGTGATGTCGCACCTCGCCGCCGTGTTCCTGATCCTGCTGCTGTTCGACGTGGCCGGCTTCGTGGTCACCAGCCTGGTCGGCACCGCACTGGCGCTGCTCGCGCTGGCGCTGACCTCGCATCCGCCGCTGCACGAGTCCAACCTGATCGTGTACATCCCGGTGCTGCTGTTCGCGGTGGTCTGCGGCGGCGTCTCCAGCCTGTCGCACCAGATGACCCAGCAGGCGCGGGTCGATGCGCTGACCGCCTCGTCCAACAACATCGCCCACGAGCTGCGCACCCCGCTGGCCTCGGTGCGCGTGGCCGCGCAGGCGGTGCGCCGCTACCTGCCGATCCTGCTGGAGACGCACCGCATTGCGCGTGAGGCCAACCTGGCCGTGCCGGAGCTGCGCCTGGCCCACCTGCAGGGGCTGGAGAAGGGCCTGGACACGATGGAGCGCGAGGTCACCCACGCCAACACCGCAATCGACATGCTGCTGGTGGCGTCGCGGCCGATCGACGAGGTGCGCCCCGAGCGCGTGTCCGCCGCCCACTGCGTGCGCGAGGCGCTGGAGCGCTATCCGTTCGGCTCGCGCATCGAACGCGACCGCGTGAGCTTCGCCGACGACGGCACCGACTTCGTGTTCCGCGGCAGCGAGCTGCTGGTCGTGCACGTGCTGTTCAACCTGATCAAGAACGCGCTGCTGCAGACCGGCCGCGCCGGCAAGGGCGAGATCGGCATCTCCCTGCGGCAACGCGACGAGGTCAACCACATCCTGGTGCGCGACACCGGCCCCGGCATCCCGCCGGACGTGCTGCCGCGCATCTTCGATCGCTTCTTCTCGCACTCGGAGAACGGCGGCCGCGGCATGGGCATGGGTATCGGCCTGGCCTACTCGCGCGCGGCCATGGAACGCATGCAAGGGTCGATCCGCTGCCATTCGCGACTGGGCGAATACACCGAATTCGTGCTTGAATTCCCCCGCGACGACGAGGTACGGCCGCTATGACGCCGGTGATCGCGGGTCCGATCCTGCCGTTCCACTTTCCGACCACGACGATGTTCGTGGACGACCACGAGGAATACCTCGAGGTCGTGCCGCTGCTGCTCGACCCGATGCTGCACGTGCGCACCTACAGCTCGCCGCGGCGCGCGCTGGCGGCGCTGGGCGCCAGCGCCAGTCGGTCGGTGCCGGGCGGCGGCTGGCTGTACCGCTGGAAGGACCAGCCATCGCGCCGGCAGGAGCTGGTCGCCCTCGACGTCGACACCATCCACCGCATCGCCTACGACCCGGAACGGTTTGCCGAAGTCTCGGTGGCGGTGGTCGACCACGTGATGCCGGAGATGGACGGCGTGGCGTTCTGCCAGCGCCTCGACAACCCGCAGATCGGCAAGATCCTGCTGACCGGCCGCGCCGACGACGCGGTCGCGATCGAGGCGTTCAACGCCGGCGTCATCGACCGCTTCATCCGCAAGAACGATCCGCACGCGATCCCGCGCCTGGCCAGCGCGATCCGCGAGCTGCAGCACCGCTATTTCGAGCGCGCCGGGGCGTTCGTCGCCGAGACCCTGGCGCTGGGCGATTTCGGCTTCCTGCGCGACCCGGCCTTCCGGCGCGCCTTCGCCAACATGACCGCCGACTTTCAGCCTGCCGAAAGCTACGTTCATTGCAACCCGACCGGCCTGCTGCTGCTGGACGCCTTCGGCCGCGGCCGCTTCCTGCTGGTACAGACCGACGACGACCTGCGCGCCCACTACGAGATCGCCGAGGAGCTGGGCGCGCCGCAGGAGGTGCTGGCCGCGCTGAGGGACGGCGACGCGGTGCCCTGGTTCGGCAGCAAAGACGGCTATTACACCCCGGCCCTGGCCAATCCGGCGGCCTGCCTGCACCCGGCTACGGCAGTCAAGGGCGATCGGTGGTATTACTACAGCCTGATCGACCGGGTCGAGCGCTTCCAGTTGCACATGGTCAAGCCCTACCGGACCTGGTTGCAGGACCAAGACAACCTGGGGATGCGCCTCGGCCCCGACGCCACGCGCTGACTACCGCCTCTCACTTTTGGCCGCGCCAGGCATGGAGCGGCTTGCGTCCTGCTTCCGCCTGCAGGGCTCGAGGCCATGGACGGCTTTTCCGCGATCCGCACCCGTGAGAGGACCACCGCCATGCTCGACGTCATCAGCCCCGCTCCGGCCACGCCGGAAACCGTAGTCGCCATCCACCCCGGCACGCCGCGCCCGGCCGCGCCGGCGCTGCCCGAAATGCTGCGCGAACGCGTGGAACGCTTCCGCCGCGAGCGCGTGCAGATCGCCTGGGGCGGCAAGCACATCATGCTCGGCAGCCTGCCCAAGCCGGGCGACCTGGTGCTGCAGAGCAACGATTACCTCGCCATCACCCGCCATCCCGAGATCGTGCGCGCGCAGTGCGTCGCGCTCGAAGCCGAAGGCAACGGCATGATGATGTCGGGCATCTTCCTGCAGCACGCGGAAGACCCGATGCGCCGGCTGGAACAGGAGCTGGCCGCCGCGATGGGCGCGGCCGAGGGCATGCTCTGCCAGTCCGGCTACAACGCCAACGTCGGCCTGGTGCAGTCGATCGCCGACGTGCGCACGCCGGTCTACGTCGACATGCTGGCGCACGCCTCGCTGTGGGAAGGCGTGAAGAGCGCCGGCGCGCGCGCGGTGGCGATCCTGCACAACGATCCCGAGCATCTGGAGCGGCAGATCCTGCGCAACGGCCCGGGCGTGATCCTGGTCGACGCGGTCTACAGCACCACCGGTGCGCTGTGCCCGCTGGCCGACTACGCCGACATCGCCGCGCGCCACGATTGCGTGCTGGTGGTCGACGAGTCGCACTCGCTGGGCACGCACGGCAGCCGCGGCGAGGGCCTGGTCGCCAGCCTCGGCCTCGGCGACCGCGTGCATTTCCGCACCGTCAGCCTGGCCAAGACCTACTGCGCGCGCGCCGGCTTCGTCGCCTGCCCCGCCGGGTTCCGCGAGTACTTCGCCAGCGAGTCGCTGCCGGCGATCTTCAGCTCCACCCTGCTGCCGCACGAGCTGGCCGGCATCGCCGCCGCGCACCGCGTGATCCAGGCCGAGGGCTGGCGGCGCAACCGCCTGCGCCAGGTGACCCAGCGCGTGCGCACGGCGCTGACCGCGCTCGGCTATCCGATCGCCAACGGCACCGAGCAGATCATCGGCTTCGAGATCGGCCCCGAGCGGCTGACCATGCACGTGCGCGACGTGTTCGAGGCGCACGGCGTGTTCGGCTCGATCTTCTGCGCGCCGGCCACGGCGAAGAATCGCTCGCTGCTGCGCCTGACCCTGAACGCCGGCATGAGCGACGCCGAGGCCGAGCGCCTGGTCGAGACGCTGTCGGCCGTGCGCGGCGAAGTCGAGCTGCCCGACTGGAGCGGCGCGCGGCGGCAGCGCCGGGGCGAGCCGGCGGCGCTGGAGAACGTTGCCTGAGCGGACCGGCGGATCGCGGATCGGCACGGACGGCGCGCTGCGCCGCCCGTGCCGCCCCGGATTGCCTCAATCGTCGTCCCAGGGCGCGCCGCGGTCGCGATCAGGCTCGCGCATGCCGCCGCCCGCAGCACCGCCGCCGGCATCCGCGGGCGCGTGCTCGGGCACCGCGATCGGCTGCAGCCCCTTGCCGGCCAACGCCGCGTTGGCCTTGGCCAGGTCGCCCTGGCGCAGCGCGTCGAACGACTTGGCGACGTCGTCCATCTCGCGCTGCAGCGCGTCCACGCGCGCGAGCTGGTAGTCGGTCGGCCGGCCTTCGTAGCCGACGATCGCGCCGTACACCTGGTCGAGGTGTTCGCGCAGGCGCTCCTCGCCGGTGATCGCGCCGCCCTCGGTGGTGGCCACCACTTCCTTGCGGATCGCATCGGCCTTGCCGGCCAGGTCGGTCAACTGTTTCGCCAGCACGGCGTCGCCCTTGGCCGCCGCCGCACGCTGGTTGGCGCCGTCGCGCACGGCGACGATGCGGTAGGCCAGGTCGGTCATGTCGCCGAACATGCGGTGCACGCGCATCGCCGCCTCGAACTGCGCCTTGCGGTCGGCCAGCGTGAACGGATCGCGCGGGTCGAGGCCGATGTCGAGTTTCTCGGTGATGCTGCTGTCGCCCTTCACCAGCTTGATGGTGTAGGTGCCGGGCAGCACGCGCGGGCCCTGCACGGCCGACTGCGCCAGCGCGGCGGCCGGCGGCACGCGCGGCGGCTTGACGCGCATGTTCCAGGTCACGCGGTTGATGCCGCGGCGCACGCTGCCGGGCAGCGTATCGACCAGCTTGCCGTCGGCGTCGTGGACCTCGACCTTGAGCTTGCCGAACAGGTGGCGGCTCTTCTGGTAGTAGGTGATCACCGCGCCGTCCGGCGGATTGCGGCCGCTGAACTTGGCGTCGCCTTCCGGCCAGCCGCCCCAGGCCTCGATGCGCTGCTGCACCGGGCGCCCCGGCAGGAAGGTCGCCTCGGACGCCAGCGTCTTCGCATCGAGTTCGCGCAGCGGCGTGATGTCGTCGACGATCCAGATGCCGCGGCCGTGGGTCGCGAGCACGAGATCCGAGGTGCGCGGCTGCACCACCAGGTCGCGCACGGCGACGTCGGGGAAGTTGCCGCCCTTGAACTGCGCCCACTGGCGGCCGCCGTCGATGGAGATCCACAGGCCGAACTCAGTGCCGGCGAACAGCAGCTCCGGCTTGACCGTGTCCTCCTTGATCACGTGCACGTAACCGCGCAGGCCCTTGCTGTCCTTCGGCGTGACGATCGCCGTCCAGCTGCGGCCATAGTCGGTGGTCTTGTAGATGTACGGCGCCATGTCGCCGAAGGTGTGGCGGTCGAAGGCGACGTAGGCCGTGCCGGCATCGAAGTTGCCCGCCTGCACCCACGACACCCACGCGTGCGCGGGCACGCCGCGCACGTTCTTCGCCACGTTGGTCCAGTGCCCGCCGCCGTCGCGGGTCAACTGCACGTTGCCGTCGTCGGTGCCGACCCAGATCAGCCCGGCCTGCTTCGGCGACTCGCTGATCGAGTAGATCGTGGTGTGCATCTCGGCTGCGGAGTTGTCCACGGTGACGCCGCCGGACTGCTCCTGCTTCTGCTTTTCCGCATCGTTGCTGGTGAGGTCGGGCGAGATGCGGTCCCAGCTCTGGCCGTGGTCGCGCGAGCGGAACAGGAACTGAGCGCCGATGTAGATCGTGCCCTTCTCGTTCGGGCTGAGCGCGATCGGCGTGTTCCAGTTGAAGCGCAGCTTTTCCTTGTAGCCGGCCTGCGGCTGGATGAAGCGCACCTGGTGGGTGTGGCGGTTGATGCGGCCGATGAAGCCGCCTTGCGCCTCGGCGTAGATGTAGTCGGGATCGGCCGGATCCTCCCACATCCAGAAGCCGTCGCCGCCGTACATGTTCTCCCAGCGGCTGTTGGTGATGCCGCCCGGATACGCGCTGTCGCCGACCCAGGCGGCGTTGTCCTGCAGGCCGCCGTAGACGCGGTACGGGTCGGCGCCGTCGACACTGACGTGGTAGAACTGCGACACCGGCAGGTTGTCCTGCTTCCACCACTTGTTGCCGCCGTCGAACGACTGCCACAGGCCGCCGTCGTCGCCGGCGAAAACGTGCTTGGGATTGCGCGGGTCGATCCACACCGCGTGGAAGTCGCCGTGCGCCTTGCCGCTGACGTCGCTGAAGCTCTTGCCGCCGTCGGTGCTCTGGATCAGGTTGAGATCCGGCTTGAACAGGCGGTCCGGATCGGTCGGGTCGACGATCAGCGTGGCGAAGTAGAACGGACGCCAGACCATGGCCTGGCTGTCGTCGCGGCGCTGCCAGGTCTTGCCGCCGTCGTCGGAGCGGAACAGCGCCGACTTGGTCGATTCGACGAAGGCGTAGACCACGTCCGGCCTGGACGGCGCGATCGACACCGCGATGCGTCCATAGGGCTTGGCCGGGAAGCCGGCGTTCGCCTGCGGCGTGACTTCGGTCCAGCTCTTGCCGCCGTCGGCGCTGCGATACAAGCCGCTGCCGCTGGACGCATCCGGCGATACGCCGCCGGAGCGGAACGTCCAACCCTTGCGGCGGAAATCCCACAACGAGGCGAACAGCACGTCGGGGTTCTTCGGGTCGAGGCTGACCGAGGCGCAGCCGGTGGACAGGTTGGCGCCCTTCAGCACCAGGCTCCAGCTCTTGCCGCCGTCGCGGGTGCGATACAGGCCGCGGTCGGCCGAGTCGCTCCACAGCTTGCCTGGCACGCACGCGTACACGGTGTCGCCGTCGCGCGGATCGACGAGGATCTGCGCGACACGCTCCGAATTCGGCAGGCCCGTGTTCGTCCAGGTTTCGCCGCCGTCGGTCGACTTGTAGATGCCGTCGCCGACCGAGACGCTGTTGCGCGTCCACGCCTCGCCGGTGCCGACCCAGACGGTGTCGGGATGCTGCGGATCGACCGCGATCGCGCCGATCGACTGCACCGGCTGCTTGTCGAACACCGGCTTGAAGGTGGTGCCGCCGTCGAGCGACTTCCACACGCCGCCGCTGGCGGCGCCGACGTACAGCGTGGTCTTGCCGTCCTTGGCGTCGACCGCGGCCAGCGCGGCGATGCGCCCGCTCATGGTGGCGGAGCCGATGTTGCGCGCGCCGAGGCCGGAGATGGCGCCGCTGTCGAAATGCACCTTGCCGGTTTCGGCGGCGGGCGCGACGGCGGCGAACGTCAGTGCGGCCGCGACGGCCGCAGTCAGATGGATGCGCATGGTCCGTCCCCCTCAGTGCTTGGCGCCGGCGGCGGCCGGGAATGCGAACATCGCGTCGTCCAGCGACACGTTGGCCTCGGCCTTGTCGATGCTGATCTTCTGCTTCCGGCTGGCGCCCTTGCTGCCGGTCTCGATCGCGAACGGGAAGTACACCCCGGCGATCTTCTCGTAGTCGCCGTAGTCGGTCTCGGTCTCGACCGGCACGCCGCGCACGCTGCGCCGCGCGACCTCGCGGATCTCCAGGAAGTAATCGGGGTCGAGGTAGACGGTGTAGCTGTCGCCGTTCTTCAGCTTCACTTCGAGCTTGTGCGCCTCGGTGCCGTCGACGTCCTCGGTGCCGAGGTAGCGCACGCTGGCGCCGGCGGCCTTCGCGCCCAGCAGGGCGCCATCGATGTCGGCCTGCTCGGCCAGCTCCTTGGCGTCGTCGGCGGACATCGTCGCCGGATCCTTGCGGCCCTCGAACGGCTGGATCTGCCAGCCCTGCGCGCCGTCCCAGGCCTGCACCAGGGTGAGCCCCTGCACGCTGGCCTCGATGCGCAGCCGATCCGGGCGTTTCTGCATCTGCGCGTAAGCGAGCTGGAAATCGTCACCGGCCGTCAGCGTGCCCTGCAGGCGCAGGGTCTTGATGGCGTGGAGCTTGTCGAGGCCGCCGCGCGCCTCGGCATTCTTCGCGATCAGTTCGTCGGCGCTGAGCGCGTACGCGGACGCGCTGCCCACCAGCAGCGCCAGCGCCGCAAGCCATATGCGTGAACGCATCGGTGCATCCTCCCGTGCTGAGCCGCTCGGCCCGCGGGCCTCCTGCGGCGCGATCGCCCCGTCGCCCCGTCCCCGGACGGCCATCGACGGGCATTGGGCCAGCATAGCGCCGCGGCGCGTGCCGCAGGCATGGGGCAGAGGTCACGGCCGACGCGGCCGGACGGTCAGATCGACACCTTGCCGCGCAGGATCTGCCAGAACATCACCCAGTCGCCGGCCAGGCTCCACAGCGGATGGCGAAACGTCGCCGGACGGTTCTTCTCGAAGGCGAAGTGGCCGACCCAGGCGAAACCGTAGCCGGCCAGCGGCGCCAGCAGCAGCCAGCGCGCGTCGCCGCGCAGCGCGGCCAGCGCCACGACCGCCAGCACCACGCAACTGCCGGCGAAATGCAGGCGGCGGCAGGTGCGGTTGGCGTGTTCGGAAAGGTAGTAGGGGTAGAACTCGCGGAAGCTGGCGAACCCGGCCATGGCGCGTCTCCGGCTCAACGTTCGGGAAGCGGGATGAATTCGTGCTCGCCCGGCACCGGCGCGAAGCGCCCGCCGGACCAGTCGGCCTTGGCGCGCTCGATGCGCTCGCGCGAGCTGGACACGAAGTTCCACCAGATGAAGCGGTCCTCGCCGAGCGGCGCGCCGCCGAACAGCATCAGCCGCGACGGCCGGCGCGCGCGCAGGCGCAGCGGCGCGCCGCCGAACTGCACGCCCATCTGCGCCGCGGCGAGCGGCCGTGCGCCCATCTCGACCTCGCCGTCGACCACGTAGACGCCGCGCTCGGCATGCTCGGCGGGCAGGTCTAGCGTCGCCTCGGCGTCCAGTTCGCCGCCGAGGTAGAACATCGGCGCGAACACCCGCACCGGCGCGCGCTCGCCATAGGCTTCGCCGGCGATCAGGTGCAGCCGCACGCCGGCGCGCTCGACGCCGGGCAGGGTCGCGGCGGCGTGGTGGTGGAATTCGGGCTCGATTTCCTCGTCTTCGCGCGGCAACGCCACCCAGGTCTGGATGCCGTGCAGCGCGCTGCCCGCGGCGCGCGCCTGCGGCGGCGTGCGCTCGGAGTGCACGATGCCGCGACCGGCGGTCATCCAGTTGACGTCGCCCGGCAGGATGTCCTGCACGCAGCCGAGACTGTCGCGGTGCCGGACCACGCCCTCGAACAGGAACGTCACCGTGGCCAGGCCGATGTGCGGGTGCGGGCGCACGTCCATGCCCTGCCCCGGCGCCAGCCGCGCCGGCCCCATGTGGTCGAAGAAGACGAAGGGTCCGACCAGCCTGGCGCGCATGTGCGGCAGCAGCCGGCGCACCATGAAGCCGTCGCCCAGATCGTGCAGGCGGCCTTCGATCAGGATCGGTTGCGACGGCGGCGCGTCGTTCATCGCCCGGGTCTCGCGTGGCGGCGCTCCATCATCGCGCTTTCGCGCACCGCGCGGAACCCGCGCGCGGCGGCTCACCAGGCGCGCAAATACTGCGGCGGCGGCACCAGCTTCGCGCCCAGCGCCCGGGCCGCACGTCGCGGGAAGTAGGGATCGCGCAGCGATTCGCGCGCCAGCAAAACGATGTCCGCGTCGCCGTCGGCGACCACCCGCTCGGCCTGCTCGGGCGTGGTGATCAGCCCGACCGCGCCGGTCGCGACGCCGGCTTCGCGGCGGATGCGCGCGGCGAACGGCACCTGGTAACCGGGCGCGGCGGGGATCTGCACGCGCGGCAGCAGGCCGCCGCTGGAAACGTCGATCAGGTCCGCGCCCAGCGCCTTCAGCCGGCGCGCCAGCTCGACGCTCTGTTCGATGTCCCAGCCGCCTTCGACCCAGTCGGTCGCGGAGATGCGCACCAGCAGCGGCAGCGCCTCCGGCCAGACCGCGCGCACCGCGCCCACCACCTCGCAGGCGAGGCGCACGCGGTTGTCGAAGCCGCCGCCCCAGGCATCCGCGCGCCGGTTCGACCGCGGCGACAGGAACTGGTGCAGCAGGTAACCGTGCGCGGCGTGCACCTCGATCAGCTTGAACCCGGCGTCCAGCGACCGCAGCGCGGCCGCGCGGAACGCCGCGATTACCGCGTCGAGGCCCGCCGCATCCAGCGCCAGCGGTTGCGGATAGCCAGCGTCGTACGGCAGCGCCGTCGGCGCCACCGGCGTCCAGCCGCCCTGCGCCGCGTCGAGCGGGCCGCCGCCGCGCCAGGGCGCGTCCGTGCTGGCCTTGCGCCCGGCATGGGCGAGCTGGATGCCGGGCACCGCGCCCTGATCGGCGATGAAACGCGCGATCGGTCGCCAGGCCTCGGCCTGGGCGTCGTTCCAGATGCCGGTATCGCCGGGCGAGATGCGCCCTGCCGGCGTCACCGCGGTCGCCTCGGTCAGCACCAGGCCGGCGCCGCCGACCGCGCGGCTGCCGAGATGCACCAGGTGCCAGTGGTCCGGCACGCCGTCGGTCGCCGAGTACTGGCACATCGGCGATACCGCGATGCGGTTGCGCAGCTCCAGCGTGCGCAGGCGGAAAGGCGCGAACAGGTGCATGGGCAATCTCCGTGCGGTTTGGCCGCACGTGCAGGTGGAGCCCGCGACGCTACCTTCAAGGCTTGCGCGGCGCCAGCGCCGCGTGCACAATGCGTAAACGTGTTTGAACGTTTAAACGCATAAACGCATGCCGCGCCGCTTCCATCCGCTCGACCGCGCCGTCGCCGGCTTCACCGCCTGCGCGCCGCTGTTCCACGCGCTGGGCGATCCGCAGCGCCAGCGCATCGTGCTGCTGCTGGCGCAGCATGACGAGCTCAGCGTGAACGCCATCGCCGACGCCGCCCCGCTGTCGCGGCCGGCGATCTCGCATCACCTGAAGGTCCTCAAGGACGCCGGCCTGCTCGGCGTGCGCCGCGAGGGCCGCGAGAACTTCCACTACCTGACCATCGACCCGGCGCTGGCGGCGCTGCGTGCCTTCGTGGACGCCGCCGAACGCGCCTGCAGCTGAACCGGACACCTGCATGAACGCTTCGACCCGCCCCACCGCCCTCGTCACCGGCGCCTCCGGCGGCATCGGCATGCATCTCGCCGAATGCTTCGCGCGCGACGGCCACGACCTGGTGCTGGTCGCGCGCAGCGCCGACGCGCTGGCGCGGCTGGCCGCCGACTGGGGCGCGCGCTACGGCGTCCGCATCGCCGCCGTCGCCGCCGACCTGTCGCGCGAGGACGGCGTCGATGCGGTGGTCGCCGCGCTGCGCGAGCGCGGCCTCGCCGTCGACGCGCTGGTCAACAACGCCGGCGTCGGCATGTACGGCGCGTTTTCCGACACCCGCCTCGACGACGAGCTGGCGATGATGCGCCTGAACATGCTGGCGCTGACCGCGCTGACCAAGCGCCTGCTGCCCGGGCTGATCGCGCGCCGCGGGCGCATCCTCAACGTCGCCTCGACGGCGGCCTTCCAGCCCGGCCCGTACATGGCGGTGTACTACGCCACCAAGGCCTATGTGCTGTCGTTCTCGGAGGCGCTGGCGGACGAGCTGGCGGCCGACGGCGTCACCGTCACCGCACTGTGCCCGGGGCCGACCCATTCGGGGTTCCAGGCGCGTGCGGCGATCGGCAGGATCGGCCTGCTGCGCGTGCTGCCGCTGTTCGACGCCGCCACGGTCGCCGCGCAGGGCTATCGCGCGATGCGGCGCGGCCGGCGCGTGTACGTGCCCGGCCTGGCGAACCGGCTGCTGGCGCAGAGCGTGCGCGTCACCCCGCGCCGCCTGATCACCGCCATCGTGCGGCGCCTCAACGCGCCGCGCTGAGGCTGTCGGCGTCGACGACCTCGCGCAGCCAGTGCGCGATGCGCGCGGCGACCGCATCGGGCTGCTTCAACCAGGCGAAATGATCGGCGCGGCAGCCGAGCGCGGCGGCGTCCAGCGCGTCGCTGCGGCAGGGCGCGGCCGGCAGCTTGTCGAGCAGCCAGCGCAGCGAGGCGGCGGGGCCTAGCGGATCGTCGGCGAAGCGCAACGCGTAGACCGGTTGCACCAGCCGGCGCAGCGCGGCTTCGAGGTCGTCCGCCAGCGCGGCCGGCGCATAGCGGCCGCTGCGCCCGCTGGCCGCCCAGTCGGCAATGACGCCGCGCGCCTCGTCGCCGGCGAAGCGGAAGCGCCGCCCCGGATAGTGGCCGCGCAGGCGCGCGACCAGCGGGAGCACGCTCTGCGCCGCGCGCACCGTCCACGCCCACGGCCGCGGGAACGTGCGCCAGTACGGCGAACCCGAGCCGGCCAGCACCAGCGCGTCGGCCTCGTCCGGCGCCAGCGCCAGGCGCAGCGCGGCAAGCTGGCCGCCGAGGCTGTGCCCGCCCAGCGCCCAGCGCGCCTGCGGCAGCGCGGCACGCGCCGCGGCCAGGCTGGCCGGCAGATCCAGCGTCAGCAGTTCGCGGTAGCCCCAGTCGCAGCCGCGCCGCGGGCGCAGGCTGCTGCTGGCGGTGCCGCGCCATTCGTGCAGCGCCACCGCCACGCCGCGCGCGGCCAGCGCCTGCGCCAGCGGCAGGTAGTGATGCGCACCGACGCCCAGCGCCGGCAGCCAGAGCAGCGCGCGCGCCGGCGCCGCATCCGCGGCGACCACGCGCAGTTCGGCGCCGGCGCCGTCGCGCGTGCGCACGCCCACGGTCGCGACCGTCGCGGGCAAAAGTGTGACGGATTCGGCAATGTCGGCCATGCGCGGCTGGGTCGGCTGTGGTACCCGTGCGAAACTTGCAGGCGACCGGCACGTGCTGCATTCGGGAACGCCGGCGCTACAGGGGATCGTGCCATGAATTCAGTCGCGCTGCGCCTCGACGGCGACGTGCGGGCCCGCGCCTGCGACTGGGCGCGGCGTTTCGAACCGCTGCTGCGCGGGCCGTGGACGCAGGACGTCGCGTCGGCGCTGCACGAGGATCTGGACCGCATCGCCAACGCCGCCGACGCGGCCGGCGACGAGACGCTGGCGATCGCCGCGGTCGAGCTGACCGTGTACCTGTGCTACTTCGTCGAGGAAGGCCACGCGCCGGACGCCGCGCAGCTCGCCAGCATGCACCGCATGGCGTGCGGCCTGGCCGGCGAGCAGGTCGAACCGGCCGCGGCCGCCGAGGAGGCGCTGGCCGCGCTGACCGCGCCGGTCACGCTGGCCGCGCCCGTCGCCGGCGCCACCCTGCTGTGCCTCACCGACGATCCCGCGCTGGTGGCCGAGCTGAGCATCGAGCTGGCGCCGCACGACATCGGCGTGGTCGCGCATGCCAGCGCAGAATCCGTGCTGCGCGCGTCGCCGCCGGCCGGCATGCACGGCGTGCTGGTCGACGCCAGCCACGCCGGCGCGCTCGACACGCTGGCGCGCCAGGGCGCGCGCCTCGGCGGCGACGCGCAGCGCCCGCTGCTGATCGCGCTGCTGCGCGATGCGCAGACCGCGACGCGCATGCAGGCGTTGCGCGCCGGCGCCGACCACGCGCTGGCCGCGGACGCCGACTTGCCCGCGCTGGCCGCGCGCATCGCCCGCCTGCTCGGCAGCTGGAAGCGCGATCCGCTGCGCGTGATGGTGATCGACGACGACCGCAGCCAGGCGATGTTCTGCGAGAGCGTGCTGCGCCACGCCGGCGTCGCCACGCGGCTGCACTCCGACCCGCGCGAGGCGCTGGCCGACATCGCCGCGTTCGCGCCCGAGGTGGTGCTGCTCGACCTGTACATGCCGGAGCTGGACGGCCTGGAGATGGCCGCGCGCATCCGCGAGCAGCCCGACACCGAGTTCACCTCGATCGTGTTCATCTCCGGCGACCACGAGGCCGACACCCGCTTCCAGGCACTGGCCGCCGGCGGCGACGACTTCCTGACCAAGCCGGTGCTGCCGCGCCACCTGATCGCGGCGGTGTTGAACCGCGGCCGGCGCGCGCGCCAGTTGCGCGCGCGCTTCGAATCGACGGGCTGAGTCGGGGCGCCGCCTCCCTCGCGCGCGCGTCAGCGCGCTTCCGGCAGGCGGTTGCGCGCGCGCACGTCGAGCTTCCGCACGCGGCCGCCTTCCACCCGCCACACCGCCTCCGGCGTCGCCACCAGGAACGGCAGGCCGGCGTCGAGCTGCTGCGCGATCAACGTCTCCAGCGGCACCGCGGATTCCGGCTGCGCCATCTGCAGCACGCTGTACGCCCTGCCGTTCGCATCCCTGCGCCCGATGTGCCCGCAGCCCGCCGGCAGCGGCTCGGCATTGAGCGTGGTGGCGGCGTCCGGCGCCATGCGAAAGCGCGTGTGCCCGCCGATCCACACCGTATCCGCGTCGGCGCCGCGCGCCAGCGTGTAGACCAGCCAGCCCTGGCCGTCCTCGGCACGCAGCACGGCGCTGCCCAGTGCCGGCGTGCACGGCTTCGCCTGCAGCGCCAGCGCGGACTGGCGGGCGCGGTAACGCGCGGCGAGATCGTCGCGGCGCAGGTCGTCGGCACGACCGGCGCGCACGCGCGCCGTGCCGGCGGCGTCGAAGCTGACCACCCACAGCGGCAGCGGCGCCTGCGCGTCGCCGCCGAGGAAGTAGACGTCGCCCGCATCGCGCGCGCCCGGCAGCGCGATCCAGCCCTTCACGCGGGTGTTCCTGTCGAGGTGGCCGGCCTTGCCGAGCGCGTCGCCGGCCTTCCAGGCCAGGCGATCCTGCCGGTAGATTTCGCGGCCGCGCGATTCGGCGCGGCGCAGCGCGACGGCTTCGTCGGGCGTCGGCGCGATCGTTTTCGCCGCGCCCAGCGCGGCAGGGTCGCCCATGCAGACGGCTGCGCCCGTGTAGTCGCGGCACAGCGCCAGGCTCTGCTCGAACACGGTCCAGCGCGCCAGCTCGGCCTTCTGCAGCGGCGTCTTGCCGGCCTCGAACGGCGGGTACTCGCGCATGGCGCTGGCCAGCCAGACGCGGGTGCCGTCGCGCATCGCCTTCAGCACGGCCACCTCGCCACGTCCACTGCGCGCGTCGCGCGGGCAGTGCCACATTTCCCGCAGCGTCGCCGGCACCGCATCGAGGCGCGACGCCCCCGGCTGCGCCTGCAGCGCCGGGCAGGTCGCCTCGCGCTGTTTGCGCAGCGCGGCGAACCAGTCGCCGAGGGGCTCGCTCGGCGGCACCTCGACCATGCGCACGTCGAGGCGCTCGGCCGGATGCGCCGCATCGTCGCCGGCGCGGACGTAGGCGCGCGCATGGTCGCCGCCGGCGACCTCGCGGTAGCCGGCCGGCACCTCCCATGCGGCCCAGGGCGCGGCGAGGGCGAGCGCCGGCACGAACATGCCGGCCATGGCCAGCGCTTGCGCGCGTCGATGCATCCGCATGGGAACGCTCCTTCCGGCACGCCGGCGCGCCGCCGGCCGCCGCAGCCTAGCAGAACGCGGTGGGCGCACCCGTGCATGGTCCGCGTCTGCGCGCGCCGCGCAGTGGCTCCGAAAGAGAGGTCTTTCTCCGCAGCGAGGGGACGGCTTCGGTCGCGGATCGCCCCACCCCGCGGGCGCGGGCTTCAGCCCTGGGTCGCCACCCCGGAATCGCGGCCGAAGCCGCTCCCATGGTCGGGGGACGGACCAAAAGAAACGCCCCGGGCAGCGGAGCTGCCCGGGGCGCGGTGACCGGACGCGCGGTCGATCAGGCCGGGGCGACTTCGTCGGCCTGCAGGCCCTTCTGGCCCTGCACGACCTTGAAGCTCACCTTCTGGCCTTCCTGCAGCGTACGGAAACCGGTGCCGGTGATCGCGCGGAAATGCACGAACACGTCCGGGCCGTTGTCGCGGCTGATGAAGCCGAAGCCCTTGGCCTCGTTGAACCACTTCACGGTGCCGATCTGACGATCCGACATGGGATATCTCCAAACGTTACAAGACTAGGCGGATGTCTCGCGATTTCCGCCGGCTACTGGTGTGCAGGTAGACACAGGGTGTGAAGCGATGGAGCGTGATCGGAGATCGGCGCTGCATCGGGCCACGATGCACTTGTGACCGTGCAAACACAGCGCGCGCACTATAGCCCAAGCTTTTTGAGAAATCGACAGTGTCAAGTGCGTCCGGCGAAGCCCCGCGCGGCCCGCCGGAAACGGCCTGCGGCCGGCCCGCCGCGCCGCTCGCAGCTCCCCGCGCAAGCGGCGCTCCGCGCCCCGTCCGGGGCGGTCGGGACGGCCGTCCAGGCGGCCGTCGGGACGCGCCCCGGAGACCTGCCGGGAGCGGACATCGGGCGCCGCGGCCCATGGCTCCCCATTCAGCGAATCGGCGCTAGATTCGACGCACGCGGACGCGCTGCGCCCGCCCCCCTGAGGAGAGATCGCCATGAACATGAAATCCGTGCTTGCCATCGCGCTCGTCGCCGCCCTCGGCGCGGGTGCCGCCGCCCCCACCTCCGCCGCCGAGGACGTGATCACCAAGAGCGACGGCAGCATGTACGTGCGCTGCTACGACTGCGGCGTCGTGCAGCAGGTCACCTACACGCAAAGCCAGACCGCCGACCACGGCACCGCCGGCGCGGTGATCGGCGCGGTCGCGGGCGGCCTGCTCGGCCACCAGGTCGGCGGCGGCAAGGGCAAGACCGCCGCGACCGTCGCCGGCGTCGCCGGCGGCGCCTACGCGGGCAAGAAGATCGGCGAGGGCAAGACCAAGGGTGCGTACCAGGTCAGCGTGAGGATGTGGGACGGCAAGATGGTCGACGTCAACGTCGAGGATGCCGGCAACCTGCGCAAGGGCGACATCGTGCGCGTGGACGACAAGGGCAACATCACCCTCGTGCAGCAGCGCTGAGGCGCACCACGCGCGCGCGGGGACCGGGGGCCGGCGGTGCCGGCCCCGCTTTTTTCCGCACAAGCCGCTCAGGCGACGCGGCTCGCCAGCGCCGCCGCTACGCGCGCGCGCAGTTCGGCGGGCAGCGGGGCCGCCGGCGGCTCCGCCATGAACCCGCAGTCGCGCGGATTGATCACGCGCACCGCGCCGACGGGCGCCGCGTCGCGCACCTTCCAGCCCGGCAGCGCCAGCACCGGCACGACCGGCACCGCACCCACCTCGCCCGCCAGCCAACGCGCCAACCACGGCGCCTGCGCGCGCGCATCGCGCAGCGGCTGCACCTCCTGCCACACCGGGAACGCCAGGCGCTCGCCGTCGTAGCGCACCTCGGCCGAGCCTCCGGGACGCGCCAGCAGGCGGCTGCCGGTGGCAACCGCGTACACCGCCGACGGCGCCACCACCACGTGGTCGATGCGCGCGCCGCCCTGGCCGGCGACGTCGTGCAACACCACGCAATCGCGCCGGGCCAGCTCGTGCAGGGACTGCGCGGTGATCAGCTCGGCGGTCAGCGCGTGCTGCAGGCGCCGGCGCAGCGCGGCGACGCGCCCGATCCCGGCCAGGCCGAGCGCCAGCAGCAGCACCGCAACGCCCAGCGGCAGCAGGTCGCGCGCACTCGCCATGACGTCCGTGCGCGCCTGCGTGCCGCGCAACCACAGCCACAGCAGCGCGAGCAGCGCCGCGCCGATCAGGGTCGGCGCGAGCCACATCCACGCCTGGCGTTCCAGCCGCGCGAGCTGCCGGCGCCGGCAATCGCCCGCCGCGGGCGCGGGATGCGCCAGTGGCGAAGCGCGCGGACGCAGCCGCGCCAGCGCCGCGAACGCGGCGGCCAGCGCGGCGGTGACCGCGAACGGGATCACCACCGCCGCCGCCACCAGCGCCAACTTGAAGATGAGCATGGCCTCCTCCTGCGGCCGCGGCCGCGTCGAATGGATTCATGGTCCGCGCGTGCCGGCGCCGCCGGGCAGCGCGCGCACGCGCGTGCCCTCGGCGATGCGGTCGTCCGGCCAGGCGACGATGCGCTCGCCGGCGCGCAGGCCGGCACGGATCTCCGTCGCGTCGGTGCCGCGCCGGCCGATCTCCACCGGCACGGCGCGCGCCCTGCCGTCGCGCAATGCGAACACCGTCCAGCGCGTGCCGTCGCGCACCAGCGCGCCGCTCGGCACCTGCAGCACGTCGCTGCCCTCGGACAGCACGAACTCCACCTCGACGCGGTAGCCGTCGCCGAGCCGTGCCCACTGTGCGTACGGCGAGGTGAAATCCAGGCGCACGTAGGTGCGTTGCTCTTCCACCCCGAGCGCCGACACCTTGGTGAAGGCGCCCGGCTCGATCAGCGCCACGCGCGCCTCGAGATTGCCCTCTCCACCCCACTCGTGAACGATCGCGCGCATGCCGGGACGCAGCTTCACCGCATCGGCGGACAGCGCCTGCACCTCGATCTCCAGATCGTGCGGATCGCCGATCTCGAGGATCGCCTGGCCGACCGCGACCGGTACCGCGCTCTCCTGGTAGCGATGGATCACCACGCCGTCGATCGGCGCGGTCAGCGCCAGCGCTTCCCCGCCGCCCCGCCCTTCCAGGGCCAGCAGCCGCTCGTAGGCCGCGTGGCGTTGCGTGGCCGCGGCGAGTTCCGCCTGCGCGGCTTCGCGGCGCTGTGTCGCCTCTTCGGCGCGCGTGGTGGCGGCGTCCAGTTCGGACGGCGCCACCACCGTGCGCATGCCCTGCAGGCGCTTCAGGTCGCTGCGCGCCAGACGCAACGCGGCATCGGCCGCCTGCAGCGCGTGGTGCGCCGCGTCCTCGGCCTCGCCCGCCGCATCGGTGTCCGCGCGCAGGCGCGCGCGCTGCGCGGGATCGTTCAGCGCGGCCACCGACGGTTCGACCTCGGCGACCACCTGGCCGGCGCGCACCGTGTCGCCCTCGCGCAGGACCACGCGACGCAGCATGCCGCCCACCGGCGCCGCCACCAGATAGCGATGCTCCAGCCGCGTGCGCCCTTCCTCGACGAAGCTCTGCACGAACGGCGCGCGGCGCACTTCGGCCACCTCGACCGGCAGCGCCGCCGGACGCAGCCACCACGCGGCCAACGCGGCGGCCGCCAGCAGCACGCAGGCGATCAGGCTCCAGCGCACGATTCGCTGCTTCGCGTTCATTCCTGCGCCTTCAGCACCGCCAGCAGGTCCAGTCGCGCGATGCGACGGTATACCGCCGCCGCAGACAGCGCAGCGGCGGCGAACGTCGCCAGCGCGGCGATGGCATAGGTGCCGCTGGTGAAGTGCACCGGGATGCGCATCAGGTCCGACCGCATCGCCACGGCCATGCCGCGGCACAGCAGCGCGCCGGCAACGAAGCCGAACGGCACGGCGGCCACTACCAGCAGCGCCAGTTCGCCCAGCAGGACCGCGCCGACCTCGCGCTCGGTGAAGCCGAGCACGCGCATGGTGGCCAGCTCGCGCGAGCGCTCGGACAGGGCGATGCGCGCCGTGTTGTAGACCACGCCGAAGTTGATCAGGCCGCCGAGCACCAGCGTCACCAGGGTGAACACCAGGATGCTCTCGGCCATGGTGTCGAGGAAGCTGCGCAGCGAGGCCATGCGCGCGCCCATGCCGGCCACGCGCGGCCGCCGTTCCAGCGCGTCCATCACCGCGCCCTGCCGCGCCGGATCGGCGCCGAGCCAGGCGCCGGACACCAGCGCACCCTCGCCCAGCGCACGATCCAGCGCATCGAGGCGCATGTAGGCGCGCGCGCCGAGGTATTCCTCGACGGTGCCCGCCACGCGCAGGCGCAGTTCGCGGCGCCGGCCCTCCAGCACGTCCACGTCGACGTCGTCGCCGACGCGCACGCCCAGCATGCGGGCGAGATAGGCGTCCAGCAGCAGGCCGTCCGGCGGCAGCGCGACCGGCCGCAGCGCGACGTCCATCGGCGTGCGCAGGCGGCCGTCCGCGGGCAGGCCCTCGATGGCGGTGCGGTAGCTCTGCGTGCCGTGGCGCAGGCGCACGCCCACCGCGCGGTAGGGCTCGACCGCGGTGACGCCGGGCAGCGCGCCCAGTTCGAACAGCGCCGCGCGCGCGGTCGGCTCGGTGAAGTCCACGGCGATGTCGTAGTGCTGGCCGACGTAGAACTCGACCTGCGTGAGGTAGTCGATCGCGTCGTTCTGGAAGCGACCGATCATCATGATTGCGCAGCCCAGCGCCAGGCCGGCGACGGTCAGCAGCGCCTTGAACGGATGCCGCTCGAGCTGGCGCAGGATCATGCGCGTCGGCGGCGCGAACCAGCGCTGCAGGCCGAGGCGCTCGACCAGCAGCGCACGGAAGCGTTCCGGCGCGGGCGGCCGCATCGCCTCCGCCGGCGGCAGGCGCATCGCGCCGATCACCGCCTGCAGCGTGCCCGCAAGCGTCGCGCCGAGGCTGACGCCGAGGCCGGTCGCCACCACGTCGGCGCCCACGCGGTAGTCGAGGAACGGGAAGCGGAAGAAGTCGCGGTAGATGCCCGACATCCAGTGCCCCAGCCAGGTGCCGCCGGCTACGCCGAGCACAGCGCCGGCGCCGGCGATCAGGGCGACGATGCCGAGGTAGTGACGGGCGACGTCGAAGTCGGTGTAGCCGATCGCCTTCAGCACCGCCACCTGCTCGCGCTGCGTGCCGACCAGCCGGGTCAGCACCACGTTCAGCAGGAACGCCGACACGCCGAGGAAGATCGCCGGGAACAGCAGGGCCATCACCTCGAGCTGGTGCAGCTCGGACTGCAGATAGCGGTGCGAGAGCTGCTCGCTGCGCGTATAGGCGCCGACGCCGCCGTAGCGCGCCAGCAGCGCGTCCACGCGCCGCGCCACGGCCACCGCCGGCACGTCCGGCCGCAACCGCAGCGCCACGGTGTTGAACGCGCCGTCCATGTCCAGCGCCGCCTCCAGCCCGCGCCGCGAGGTCCACAGGATGGCGAAGCGCTTGAAGTCGGGGAACGAGGCGCCGGGACGGATCTGGTAGACGTACTCCGGCGAGCTGGCGACGCCGACCACGCGGAACCACTGGCTGCGGCCATGCACGATGGCGAGTACGCGGTCGCCCGGCCGGTAATGGTGCGCGTCGGCGAAGGCGTCGCTCAGCACCGCCTCGTCGCGCGCGCCCGGCGTCGGCAATCGGCCGCGCCGCAGGTACAGCCGGTCCAGTACCGGCACGCCGGTGACCGGCAACGACTGCACCAACGCGCGCACCGGATCGGCGAAGCCGGGCACGCGCAGCGTCGCCGGCGCCACCAGCCGCGTCTCCACCGTTTGCACGCCGTCGACCGCGGCCAGCCGCGCGGCCAGCGTCTCCGGCGCGCGCTTGGTCGCCGCCCACATGTCGGCGAAGGCATAGTCCGCGTAGAAGCGCGTGCGGGTGAGCTCGAGCGAGCGGTAGGTGGACTGCGCCATCACCAGCGTCGCCACGCCGCTCGCCACCACCAGCGCGATCGCGATCGCCTGGCTGCGCAGGTGGCCGAGGTCGCGCAGCGCCTTGCGCGCCAGCGCGTTCACCAGGACAGCTCGCGCGCCGGCGTGCGCGTCGGATTGGTCTGCGCGCTGGCGATGCGCCCGTCCGCCATGCGCAGCACGCGGTGCGCCATGCGCGCGATATCGGCGTTGTGGGTGATCACCACGGTGGTGGTGCCGAGCTCGGCGTTGACGCGCTCGATCACCTCCAGCACGCGCACGCCGGTGGGCGAGTCCAGCGCGCCGGTCGGCTCGTCGCAGAGCAGCACCGCCGGTCGCTTGGCGACCGCGCGCGCGATCGCCACGCGCTGCTGCTCGCCGCCGGAGAGCTGCGCAGGGAAGTGGTCCATGCGCTGCTCCAGTCCGACCAGCGCCAGCGCCTGCTCCGGCGTCATCGGCGCCTCGGCGATGTCGGTGACCAGGGCGACGTTCTCGCGCGCGGTCAGGCTGGGGATCAGGTTGTAGAACTGGAACACGAAGCCGACGTGGGTGCGGCGGAACTGCGTCAGCGCGCGCGCATCGGCGGCGGTCAGGTCCTCGCCGTGGTACCAGACCTGCCCCGCGGTCGGCACGTCCAGTCCGCCGAGGATGTTCAGCAGGGTCGATTTGCCGCTGCCGGAAGGTCCGAGCAGCACGACCAGTTCGCCCGCGTGGAGATCCAGATCGACGCCACGCAGCGCGTGTACCTCGACCTCGCCCATGCGGTAGACCTTGGTGAGGCCGCGGGCGCGAAAAACGAGCTCGGTGGACCCCATCGGCATGGCTCGACTATAGCCGCGCGCGGCGGCCGCGAACCGCCGCGCGCGCGGCGGCCACGCGCTTTGTCTGATCTGCATCAAACGCGGCGCTGCGCGCCTGCGGGGCCTAGCCGCGCATGGTGCCGGCGAGCAGCCTGCGCAGCGCGCCGAGCGGACGCGTGTTCAGCACGTCGCCCTTTTCCAGCCAGCCGCGGCGTGCCTGGCCGATGCCGTAGTGCAGCACGCCGAAGTCGGCCGGCGCGTGCGCGTCACTGGACACCGCGACCAGCACGCCCTCGTCCTTGGCCATGCGGCAGTGCGTGTCCAGCAGGTCGAGCCGCTCGGGATGCGCGTTCAGCTCGAGGAAGCAGCCGCGCTGGCGGGCGTGGCGGACGATGCGCTCCATGTCGACGTCGTACGGCTCGCGCTCGCTGAGCAGGCGCCCGGTCGGATGCGCGAGGATGCTGAAGCACGGCCGGTCCATCGCGCGCAGGATGCGTTCGGTCTGCTGCTTGCGCGAAAGGTGGAACGCGCTGTGCACGGCGCCGACCACCAGGTCGAGGCGCGCCAGCACCTTGTCGGGCAGGTCCAGCGTGCCGTCTTCGAGGATGTCGACCTCGATGCCCTTCAGCAGCGTGAGTCCGTGCAGCGTTCCGTTGAGGCGGTCGATCGCGTCGATCTGCTCGCCCAGCCGCGCGGCGTCCAGCCCGTGCGCCATCGTCACCCGCCTGGAGTGCTCGGTGATGGCGAGATATTCGAGGCCGGCCGCGCGCGCCGCCGCGGCCATCTCCTCCAGCGTGCCGCGGCCGTCGGTGGCGTTGGTGTGCGCATGCAGGTCGCCGCGCAGGTCGGCGAGCTCCTCCAGCTTCGGCAATGCGTGCCGGCGAGCGGCCTCGATCTCGCCGCGGTCCTCGCGCAGCTCGGGCGGCACCCAGTCGAGGTCGAGCGTCGCGTAGACGGACGCCTCGGTGTCGCCGGCGATGCGCTGGCCGTCGCGGAACACGCCGTATTCGTTGATCTTCAGCCCGCGCTGCTGCGCCATGCGGCGCAGCTCGATGTTGTGCGCCTTGGAGCCGGTGAAGTAGACCAGCGCGGCGCCGTAGCTCTCCGGCGCAACCACGCGCAGGTCCACCTGCAGGCCGCTCTTCAGCACCACGCTGGCGCGCGTGCCGCCCTTGGCCAGCACGCGTTCGACCTCGTCGTAGGCGACGAAGCGGTCGGCCACCGGGCCGCCGCGCGGCGCCGATACCAGCACGTCGATGTCGCCCACCGTCTCGCGCATGCGCCGGTAGCTGCCGGCGACCACGGCGTCCTGCGCGCCGCGCGCGCCGCGCAGCCACTCGAGCAGTGCCTCGGCGTAGGTCGCCGCCTTCGCCAGCGGCATGCGCTGCTCGCGGCCGACGTAGGCGGACGCCGCCTCGAGGATGCGCTTCTCGCTGGTGGCGCCGAAACCCGGCAGCGCGCGGATGCGGCCGTCGCGCGCGGCGCGCAGCAGTTGCTCGGGCGTCTCGACGTGCAGCTCGCGGTACAGCGTGCGCACGCGTTTCGGCCCCAGGCCCGGCACGCGCAGCAGGTCGGTGATGCCGGCCGGGAAACCGCGCCGCAACCGCTGCAGCGCGGCGCACGAACCGGTGTCGAGGATCTCGCGGATCTTGCCGGCGAGGTCTTCGCCGATGCCGGGGATGTCGTCCAGCTTGTGGCCGCGACGCGTCCACAGGTCGAGTTCCTCGGGCCAGCCGTCGATGGTGCGCGCGGCGTTGGCGTAGGCGCGGATGCGGAACGGGTTGGCGTCCTGCAGCGCCAGCAGATCGGCGATCTCCTGGAACACGGCGGCGATGTCCGCGTTGTGGACGGCCATGGCGGCGCACCCGGCGGCGACGCGCTCAGGCTAGCACCGCGACGGGCGGCGGCGCGACGGATTCAGGGACGGACGTCGGCCGGCGCCGCGAGCTGCCGCGCACCACCGCTTGCACCCGCCCGGGCGGGCGGGCCGGCGTCCGCGCCGACGCGGATCTGCCCGGGCCCTGCCGCAGCGCCAGCCAGGTGGCGATCGAGCCGCTCCGCGGCGTCGCGTGCGCTCGCGTCAGCGCTCGCGCAGGCGGTGGCTGTCGGCGGCGCCGAGGTCGAGGCCGTACACGCGCTTGAGATCGGCGATGCGCTTCAGCGTCGCCGCCGAGAACGGCGGCTTGTTCTCCAGCGCGTGCAGCGCCATCCCCTCGAGCAGGTCGCCCAGCGACAGGTCGAGGTATTCGGCCAAGCCCTTCAGCACCTTCAGCAGGCGCTTCTCCAGGCGCACGCCGGTCTGCACGCGTTCCACCTCGCGGCGCGGCTCGTCTCGGTTCGGCATCTCGGGCTCCTCGGTCTGCGCGGCCATTCTAGCCGCGCAAGCATTACTGGTGATATGGTACCATGGTACATATCAACCAACGAAGGATACCGCCATGCCTTCCCGCACCCTCAGCCTGGGCACCGCCCTCGCCATCCTCGCCTCCAGTGGAGCCACCGCCATGTCCTACGCCTCCGGCAGCCAGACCCGCTCGTTCACCCTGCCCGCGCCCTGCGCACGGGTGTTCCCCTACTTCACCGCCGAAGGCGAGCGCCGCTGGGCGCCCGGATGGGCGCCGGAAATGCTGAGTGGCGACCGCGAGCGCGGCAGCACGTTCCGCACGCGCGCGCCGGACGGCCGCGTCAGCACCTGGATCGTCAGCGCCTACGAACCCGCCGCCCACCGCGTCAGTTACGCGCGGCTGGCGGAGGGTTCCAATATCGGGCTGGTGGACGTGCACTGCGAGCCGGCCAACGGCGGACACGCGCGCATCAGCGTCACCTACACGCTGACCGCGCTCGGCGCGGGGGGCGACGCCTACGTGCGCGCGTTCCTGGACGACGCGGCCTATGCCGCCTTCATCGGCGAGTGGGAGCAGGCGCTCGGCGCCGCATTGGCGCGTGAGGTGCGCTGAACGGCGTTCCGTCGCCCCCACCTCGCGGAACCGCCGCGCGAAGTTGCCGCGGAGGATCTTGGCGATGCGCGCGTCGTCGTGGCCGCGCTTGGACGGCAGCGCGATCGGCGGCGTTGCGCATCTGCATCAGCACGTCGGGATGCGCGGCGATCTCGCCGTCCCACTGGGCGATGTTGCGCACGGTGCCGTCGTAGTCCTGCGCGTAGCTGCCGACGCCGCCGACGGCCAGGTTGCAGGCGGTCAGCCCGGGGCGCGCGCGTCGGCCAGCGCCGCAGCCGACAGCGGCCCGCCGGGCCCGGCCCGCGCGATGCCCCGCCCGCCCAGGCCGTCGATCGCGATCGCGTCCGCGTAACGCAGCCATGCCGGCGCTTCGGGCGCCGCGCGTGCGGCGCGCTGCGGCAAAGCCGCCGCGGCGGACGGCGCGCGGCGCTCAGCCCTTGCCGCCGCGGTCCAGCCAGACCTCCAGGCCCTGCGCGTTCAGCTCGATGTCCATCGCCAGCAGTTCGCGCATCGTCGCCGCGTCCTGCGCGCAGCCGTGCGCCTGCGCGCGCGCCAGGTACAGCTCGGCCAGCGCGGCGGCGATGCGCGCGTGGCGGTCCGGGGCGCCCGCGTTGGCGCGCGCGATGCGCACCATCGCATCGATCTGCACGAGCAGGTCCTGCGCCAGCCGCGGCACGTCGACGACGCGGCTGTAGTGGGTCAGGTACATCGCCTGCGGCGCGTAGGCGAGCATGCGCCCGATCGAGGCGCGCAGCGCGTCGGGCTCGAACTGGATCGGCGTGGTGGTCGGCAGGATGAAGGCGCCGCGCGCGGTGTCGAACTCGCGATAGGACAGGCCGAAGGTATCGCCGGGGAAGAACGCGCGGCTGCGTTCGTCCCAGATCGAGATGTGGTGGCGCGCGTGGCCCGGCGTGTCGAGGCAGCGCAGCGCGCGCCCGGCCAGTTCGACCACGTGGCCCTCGCCCGCCTCGACGATGCGCGCGGCCGGCACCGGCACCAGCGCGCCGTAGGAGCGCAGCACTTCCTCTTCGCCGTACACCGCGGACGCGCCGGCGACCAGCGCGCTCGGGTCGGCCATGTGGCGCGCGCCGCGCGGGTGCACGAGCAGCTTCGCGTTCGGCAGCTCGCGCAGCAGCGCGCCGGCGCCGCCGGCGTGGTCGAGGTGCACGTGGGTGAGGATCACGTAGTCGACCGCGGCGGCCGCGATGCCCTGCGCGAACAGCGCCGCCAGCAGGCGCGGCACCGAATGGTTGGTGCCGACGTCGACGAACGCGGCGCGTCCGCCCTCGACGATCAGGTGGCTGGCGTCGAAGCGCGGCCGGAAGAAGCCGGTGTCGATCGCGGTGATGCCGTGCTCGGCCTGCATGCGTCGGGTTCCGTGGGCGTCGTCGCCGGCCATGATCGCAAAAACCGGCGCGCGCCGTCCGCGCTCAACGCGGCGCCGCGCCCACGGCGTCCTTCAGCGCGGCGCGCAGCAACGCGGCGAAGGCGCGCGGCTCGCTGCGCCGGACTTCGACCCGTGGCGTCGCGTGCCAGGCCGCGCAGTCGCGCAGCGTGGCCGCCAGCGCGGCGGCCAGCCCGGATTCCACTGCGACGCCCTCTTCGAGATGCAGCGAGCGCACCTCGAACACGCCTTCGCCGCGGTGCGCCTTGGCGTCCAGCCGGCCGACCAGGCGGCCGCGGTGCAGGATCGGCAGCACGAAGTAGCCGTAGCGGCGCTTCGGCGCGGGCGTGTAGCACTCCAGCGTGTAGTCGAAACCGAACATCGCGCGTGCGCGCTCGCGGTCCCACACCACCGGATCGAACGGCGACAGCAGCGCGGTGCGCGTGGCGCGCAACGCGCCGGCCGCGGCGCGCTCGGCCCGTTCGCGCTGCGCTGCGTGCACGTAGCCGGGCGCGTCCCAGCCGCGCACTTCGACCGGCAGCAGTGCGCCTTCGGCCAGCAGCGGCTGCAGGTCGGCGTCGGCGATGCGCCGGCCGAGGCGGAAGTAGTCGGCGATCCAGCGCGCCTGCGTCACGCCGAGCGCCTGCACGCTGCGCAGGATCCACGCGTGGCGCGCCTCCGCCGCGGACGGCGCGGGCTGCGCGGTCGGGTCGGGTCGGGCCTTCGCCAGCACGCGCTCGCGCACGTCGTACACGCGCTGGAAGCGCTCGCGGCGCGCGATCATCAGCTCGCCCAGCGCGAACCACGCCTCCAGCCAGCGCTTCTCCGCCTTCCAGCCCCACCAGCCGCCGGCGGCGGTATCGGCGCGCCCGAAGTCGGCGGCGCGCACCGGGCCGCGCTCGCGCACGTGCGCCAGCAGGCGATCCATGCCCTCGCGGTGCTCGGCGTGCATGCGCCGGGCGTGGCGGTGCGCCCAGTGCTGCGCGCGCGCGGCGCGGTGCGCGTGGTGCAGCGCCCAGTCGGCCATCGGCGCGAAGCAGGCCTCGTGCGCCCAGCATTCGAACACTTGCCCCTCGGCCAGCAGCGCATCCAGCCATTCGGGCGGATAGGCGCCGACGCGCGAGAACAGCACCAGATACGGGCTGCGCGCGACCACGTGGATGGTGTCGATCTGCAGCAACTGCATGCGCACGATCGCCCGCAACAGCGTCTCGGGCCTGGCCTTCGCGCGAGGGCGCGCGAGCAGTCCCTGTGCGGCGAGGTGCAGCAGACGCGCCTGCGCGGCGCTGAACGTGAGGATCGGAGGCATGCGCGTTCCCGTCGGCGATCCGTACATGATCGCAGACGCCGCGCGCGGCGTAACCGCCACCCGTCGCGCTTGCCGTATCCTTCCCGCGCCCCAGGTACGGAACGTCCGATGCGCCTGTCCACGCTGCTGCCCGCACTCGGCTGCCTCGCCTGCGCGCTCGCCGCGGCGCGCACGCGCGCCGACGATGTGCCGCCCGCGGACCCCAGGGCGTGCACGGCGATCACCGCCGACGCCGAGCGCCTCGCCTGCTACGACCGCGCGATGGGGCGCGCCGCGCCGACCGCGCACTCGCCGCTGAAGACGCCGCCGGTGCGCAGCCCGACGCCGCAGACGCTCGACGACCAGTTGCGTTACGCGCGCGCCGAGCCGCTGCAGGCGCCGACGGCGCCGCTGTCGCTGCTGGACAGCCGCTGGGAGCTGTCGCCGCAGTCGAAGCTCGGGCCGTTCCACGTCCGCGCCTACAAGCCGGTGTACCTGCTGCCGGCGTTCTACACCAGCAGGACCAACCAGACGCCTTCGAGCCCGGCATCCGGCCACACCGTCGCCCGGACGGAAGGGCTCGACAAGCTCGAATCCAAGTTCCAGCTCAGCCTGAAGACCAAGATCTGGCAGGGCATGTTCGGCGACAACGGCGACCTGTGGATGGGCTACACGCAGACCTCGCACTGGCAGGTCTACAACAGCGACATCTCGCGCCCGTTCCGCGAGACCAACTACGAGCCGGAGGCGATCCTGGCGTTCCGCACGAACTACGACGTGTTCGGCTGGAAGGGACGCCTGCTCGGCGTCGGCTTCGATCACCAGTCGAATGGCCGCGCCGATCCGCTGTCGCGCAGTTGGAACCGGGTCGTGTTCGATCTCGGCCTCGAGCGCGAGGGCTGGACGCTGATGCTGCGGCCGTGGATCCGCGTGCCGGAGAGCCGCAGGAACGACGACAACCCCGACATCGCCGACTACCTGGGCCGCGGCGACCTGCTGCTGGTGCACGACTGGGGCAGCGGCCACGAACTGGCGGTGATGCTGCGCCATTCGCTGCGCGGCGGCGACCGCTCGCACGGCGCGGTGCAGGTGGACTGGGCATTCCCGATCCACAACGAGCTGCGCGGCCACGTGCAGATCTTCAGCGGCTACGGCGAGAGCCTGATCGACTACAACCACCGCGCGACCTACCTCGGCCTCGGCGTGTCGATGCTGGAGTGGTACTGAGCGCGGCGTCGCCAACCGCACGCGGCGCGCTCAGGCGACGACCCGCGGAATCTTGCCGATCTTCGCCCGCCACCCGCGCCGCCGGTCGGATGCACGAGGTGCCGTCGCCGTCGACAGTGACCGGCACGCGCGCCTTTCGAACCGCAGCCGCTGCCATGCCGAGGGTCGCGAACGCGGCCATGCGCGCGGAAAGCGCGCGATCCTAGCGCGCCGCGATCACGGGCGCCGCCTCGCCGGCGAGCATCACGCAGTCGCGGCCGGCGGTCTTGGCCGCGTACATCGCGGCGTCCGCGCGCGCGATCAGCGTCGCCATGTCTTCGCCCGGCGCCAGCGCGGCGATGCCGATGCTCACGGTCAACGGCCGCCCGTCCGCGTCGACCGCCACGCGCATGCGCCGCAACTGCTCGCGGACGCGCTCGGCATAACGCCGGGCGTCGACGAATCCGCAACCCGGCAGCAGCACGGTGAATTCCTCGCCGCCGTAGCGGCCGATTTCCGCCTGCGGCAAATGCGGATCGCGCAGCGCGGCGGCGAACGCCAGCAGCGCGTCGTCGCCGGCATGGTGCCCGAAGTTGTCGTTCAGCGACTTGAAGTGGTCGAGATCGAGAAACAGCACGCACAGCGGCTGCGCGGTGCGCGCCGACTCGCGCAGGCGCAGCTGCAGGCGCTCGGTCCAGGCGCGCCGGTTGAGCACGCCGGTGTAGGGATCGGCGTCGGCCAGCGTGCGCGCGTAGTCGAGGTCGCGGCGCAGGTCCAGCGCGCGGTGCGCCAGGCCGATCGAGAGCACCACCGCCTCGAACGCCGCCGCCGCGATGCAGGCGTCGTTGATCCACAGCACGCCCGGCAGTGCGCCCGACACCTGCGCGCTGTCGATGGCGGTCAGCACCAGCAGCGGCGCCCACCCGGCCAGGAACAGCAGGGCGTAGCGCGATCCGCGCCAGGCGCCGATCGCGCTCGCGGCCAGCATCAGCAGCGTGCCGGCCAGCAGCGCCGGATTGACGATCGCCCGCGTCGCCGCCTGCAGCGCCGGTAGCGGCAGCATCGCCAGCGCCGAGACGAGGACCATGCCGATGCCGTAGGCGTGCAGCGCGCGCGCCAGCCGCGGCGCGTGGCGATCGAGCCGGGCGAAGCGCGCCAGGAACGCGGCGGCGCAGCCCACCGCCAGGCCGACCGCGAAGCGCCCCCACAGCAGCGGCGCTGCGGCGACCGCGTCGATGCCGAGCGGGCGCACCGCGTAGCCCGACTGGATCGCCTGCACGACCAGGTAGCCGAGCACGTAGCCGGCGTAGAGCACCAGCGTGAAGTCGCGCAGGATCGCGGCGAACACCAGCCCCATCAGCGCCATCGCCAGCATCACGCCGAAGCACGCGCTGACGAAGGCGAGCCAGCGCGCGTCCTCGCGCTGGAAGTCGCGCTCGGTGGTGACGGCGAACGCCATCGGCGCGGATACGGCGGGATACGGTTCGATGCGCAGCCGCAGCGGCTGGCCCGCTGCCGGAGGATGCGCGATGCGGAAGGCGATGCGCCCGTGCGCGGGCAGCGCGGTATCCGCCGGCTCGTTGAGCGCCCCGCGCTGCGGCGATCCGCCGGCATCCAGCAGCGTGACCGCCCCGAGCGGCGGATGCCGCACCATCAGCACCAGCGGCGGATCGGGCCAGCGGCCGCCGGCCGGCAGCAGTTCGATCGACGCGCCGTCGGGGTTGCGCGCAAACGCCTGCAGGCGCGCGGGATCGAACGGCCGCCATCCGGCCGCCTGCCCGGCGGCGATTGGTCCGGCCGCCCAGCGCCCCTGCATGCCGAGATCGGCAGCGGCGGGCGCGGGGACGGACAGCGCGGCAAGCAGCAGGACGCCCGCCGGCCATCCGCGCCCCGCGGCCGCTACCGCCAATACGTGCACGCGCCGATTGCCTCTGTCATGCCTGCGTCGCCCGCGGTCGTCCTGCGCTTCCGGCGCGAAGTCCGCGCCGATCCGGCCGAGGCGTCTGCGCGTACGGCCGCGTCGCCACCGAAGGCTATCGTAGCCGGGCGCGTGCACCGCGTTGCGTGACTATCGTCATGGGCGGGTCCGCGCGACGGCGCGTAGCCTTGCCAAATTGCCGTCCAACTCCGGGGAACCCTGCCGATGTCCCGTGCCCTGATCCGATTCGCAGGCCGCACGCTCGCGGTCGCGCTGCTCGCCGGCGCCGCCGGCATCGCCCAGGCGGACGCGTCGGCCGCGCCTCCTGCGCTTTACGGCTTCGGCACTGCCGATGCCGCCGCGCAGCGCGACCTCGAACGCCGCTTCGATGCGCATCTCGACGCCGCCGACATGCGCGCCTGGATGCAGTCGATGGCGTCCGCGCCCAACCACGTCGGCTCGCCGCACGACAAGGCCAACGCCGAGTTCGTGCTGCAGCAGTTCCGCGACTGGGGCTGGGACGCGCGCATCGAGACCTTCGAGGTGCTGTACCCGACGCCGAAATCGCAGGCGCTGGAATTGCTCGCGCCGACCCGCTTCACCGCCAGCCTGAAGGAACCGCCGATCGACGGCGACGCCAGCTCCGCGCGCACCGACGGCGCGCTGCCGCCGTACCTCGCCTACGGCGGCGACGGCGACGTGACCGCCGAGCTGGTCTACGTCAACTACGGCATGCCCGACGACTACAAGGAACTCGCGCGCCACGGCATCGACGTCAAGGGCAAGATCGTGATCGCGCGCTATGGCGCCGGCTGGCGCGGACTGAAGCCGAAGCTCGCGTACGAGCACGGCGCGGTCGGCTGCATCGTCTATTCCGATCCGCACGAGGACGGCTACCGCGCCGGCGACGCCTACCCGAAGGGCGGCTGGCGTCCGCCCGAGGGCGTGCAGCGCGGCTCGGTGCAGGACATGCCGGTCTATTCCGGCGATCCGCTGACGCCGGGCGTGGGCGCGACCAAGGGCGCCAAGCGCCTGGCGATCAAGGACGCAAGGACGATCCTGAAGATCCCCACCCTGCCGATTTCCTACGCCGACGCGCAGCCGCTGCTGGCCGCGCTCGGCGGCGACACCGTGCCGGCGAACTGGCGCGGCGCGCTGCCGATCACCTACCACTTCGGCCCCGGCCCGGCCAAGGTGCACCTCGCCGTGCAGTCGAACTGGGACATGAAGACGCTGTACGACGTGATCGCCACGCTGAAGGGATCGCAGTACCCCGACCAGTGGGTGATGCGCGGCAACCACCGCGACGGCTGGGTGTTCGGCGCCTGGGATCCGCTCAGCGGCCAGGTCGCGATGCTGGCCGAAGCGAAGGCGATCGGCGCGCTGGCCAAGGCCGGCTGGAAGCCGAAGCGCACGCTGGTCTACGCGAGCTGGGACGGCGAGGAGCCCGGCCTGCTCGGCTCCACCGAATGGGCCGAGGCGCACGCCGAGGAGCTGCGGCGCAAGGCGGTGCTGTACGTCAACTCCGACACCAACGTGCGCGGCTTCCTCGACATGGGCGGCAGCCATTCGCTGCAGCGCCTGCTGAACCAGGTCGCCGCCGACGTGCGCGATCCCGAGACCGGCGTCAGCGTGCTCGAGCGCAAGCGCGCGAAGATCGAGGTCGACGGCTACGCCAAGGACGCCACGCCCGAGCAGAAGGAGTCGGCCAAGCGCGCAGCCGACGGCGACGTGCCGCTGGAGGCGCTCGGCTCCGGCTCCGACTTCAGCCCGTTCCTGCAGCACCTCGGCGTCGCCGCGCTGAACCTCGGCTTCGACGGCGAAGACCAGCAGGGCGGCGTGTACCACTCCGACTACGACACCTTCGAGCACTACGTGCGCTTCGGCGATCCCGGCTTCGCCTACGGCGTGGCGCTGGCGCAGACCGCCGGCCGCGTGATGCTGCGCGTCGCCGACGCCGACGTGCTGCCGCTGCGCTTCGGCGACGTCGCCGACACCTACGGCCGCTACGTCGAGGAGCTGCACAAGCTCGCCGACGGCGAGCGCGAGCGCAGCGTCACCCTGGGCCGCCTGCTCGACGCGCACGCGTTCGCGCTGGCCGCCGACCCGACCCGCGCCAGCGCGCCGCCGCCGCGCGAGGACGCCGTGCCCTTCCTCGACCTCGCGCCGCTGGACAACGCGCTGGTGCGCCTGCGCGCCAGCGCCAAGGCGTTCGACGCGGCCTACGCCGCCGCCGCGCAAAAGGACTTCGCGCTCGCCGCCGCGCAGCGCAACGCGGTCGACGGCGTGCTGCAGGGCATCGAGCAGGCGCTGACCGACGCGCAGGGCCTGCCCGGCCGGCCGTGGTACAAGCACATGATCTACGCGCCCGGCCTGCACACCGGCTATGGCGTCAAGACCATGCCCGGCGTGCGCGAGGCGATCGAGGAACGCCGCTGGGGCGAAGCCAACCGCTACGCCGCGGTGATCGCGAAGACGCTGGACGGCTACAGCGCCGACCTCGACAAGGCCGCCGCCGCGCTCGGCGCACGCTGAGCGGGCGGGGGCGCGGCCCGCCGCCGCGCCGTGTCGCCGGCGGCCGCACGGCGCTACCCTTGTGCCGCGCGCCGGCCACACCCGCGCAAGGGAGGTTCCGCATGTCGATGCGCCCCGCGTCGAAGCGCGCGCTGCGTCTGGCGCTGGCCCTGCTGGGTAGCCTGGCGCTTGCCGGTTGCCTCGACGCCGGCACGATCCGCCGGCCGCTGCCCAGCAGGACCTTTGCCGCGCCGCACCTCGGCCCCGCGCACGTCCTGGTGGTGGTGCTGCCGGGACGCGGCGACGACCTCGCCGCGCTCGAGCGCGCCGGCATCGTCGGCGCCATCCAGGACGCATGGCCCGACGCCGACGTGACCCTGACCGCCGCCGGCATGCCCTACTACCGCGCCGGCCTGATGCCGCACGCGCTGCGCCGCGACGTCATCGCGCCGGCGCGCACCCGCGGCTACCGCGCGATCTGGCTGCTGGGCGCATCGCTGGGCGGCATGGGCGAAGTGCTGTACGCGCGCGACTACCCGCAGGAAATCAGCGGCATGATCATGCTCGCGCCCTATCTGGGCGATGCCGGCACGACCGACGCGATCCGCGCCGCGGGTGGACTCCGTGCGTGGGATCCCGGCCCCGCCCCACCCGCGGTGAACGGCGGCAACTACCAGCGCGAGCTGTGGCGCAGCGTGCGCGGCTGGCTCGCGCAGCCCGGCTTCGCCGCGCGCGTGTGGGTCGGCTGCGGCAGCGACGACCCGTTCATGCGCAACCTGCCGCTGCTGCGCGAGGCGCTACCGTCCGATCACGTCATCGAACGGCCGGGCGGGCACCGCTGGAGCGTATGGGTGCCGCTGGCGCGCAGCCTGCTCCAACGGATCGACGACACGACGCCAACCGCGGCGGGCGCGCCACGCTAGGCCATGGGCCCGGCCGCAGCGCGGCCGGCGCGGCGCTCAGTGGTGGTGGCCGCCCGCGCCGTGCACGTGGCCGTGCTGCGTTTCCTCGGCAGTGGCCTCGCGCACCTCGGTCACCTCGATCGCGAAGTGCAGGGTCACGCCGGCCAGCGGATGGTTGCCGTCCACGGTCACGTCGTCGCCCTCGATGCGGGTGATCACCACCGACAGCGGGCCGTTGTCGGTCTGCGCGCGGAACTGCATGCCGGGCTCGAGCTGCATCACGCCCTGGAACGCCGCGCGCGGCACGACCTGCACCAGTTGCTCGACGCGCGGGCCGTAGCCTTCCTCCGGCGCGACCTCGACCTCGAACGCGTCGCCCGCGCTGCGGCCGGCCAGCGCCTTCTCCAGGCCCGGCACGATATTGCCGGCGCCGTGCAGGTAGGCCAGCGGCTCGCGTCCATCGGACGAATCCAGCACTTCGCCGGCATCATTGGTCAGCGTGTAATGGAAGGAAGCGACGCAGCGCTCGGCGATCTGCATGGAAAACCTCGGGACGGGGAAACGGCTGGGCTCGCGCGCTGCGCGGAGACGGGAACGACTAGGCTAGGTCAGCGCGCGGCGCGACGCAACCGCAACGATGCGCGCTCATTCCGGCCCGTACTGCAGCCACAGCTCGGCGGTGCGCTCTTCGTGGAACACGCGCACGTCGAAGCCCGCCTCGCGGGCGAAGATCTCGCCGTGCTCCACCTGCGGCACGTGCGCCAGGTCGGCCTCGACGTAGGCCACCCGTACCTGTTCGAAGCCCTCGTCCCGCAACCGCTGCACCAGCCGGAACAGATCCTCCGGCGGCGGCGGCTCGCCGCTCATCGTGTCCACCACCAGCAGGCGCCGCGGCCGGCGCGCGCGCACCTCGACGGCGATCGCGCGCCAGTAGGCGAGCGTCGTCTCGAGGCTGCCGTTGACCCCGCTGACGTACGCACGCAGGATGCCGCGCCGGTGCTCGAAGCGCAGACTGAAGGGCGACGCGGGGTCGCGCGGCGGCAGGTTCATCGCGGCATGGTAGCCGGCAAATGCGCATCCAGCGCATGCAGCAGTTCCGCATCGCGCGCGTAGACGTCGGGCTTGTAGGCGACGCGGCCGTCCGGCAGCACGTCGACCGTCCAGTACAGCAGCAGCAGCGGCACCGGCCGCGCCAGGTTGACGGTGCGGGTTGCGCCGGTGGCGATCGCCGCGTCGATCGCCGCGCGGTTCCAGTTCGCAGGATCGTCGAGCAGGCGCTCGACCAGCTCCAGCGGGCGCTCGACGCGGATGCAGCCCGAGCTGAACGCGCGCTGCCCGGCGCCGAACAGCTCCGTGTGCGGGGTGTCGTGCAGGTAAACCGCATAAGGATTGGGAAAGCGGATCACCACGCGGCCGAGCGAGTTGCCGGGGCCGGCGTCCTGGCGCAGCGTGAGGCCCTGCGGGTGCTTCCAGTCCACCCGGCCGGGCGGCACCTCGCGGCCGCCGGCGTCCAGCACGCGGATGCGGTTGGCGGCGAGGTAGCCGGGCTTGCGGCGCAGTTTCGGCAGGATGTCGTTGTGCAGGATCGTCGGCGGCACCGTCCAGGTGGGATTGAACGTGACGTAGGTGATCTCGGACTTGAACGCCGGCGTGCGGCGGTACGGACGGCCGACCACCACCCGCGAACGCCATTCCGGTTGCGCGCCCTTGAAATAGGTGATGCGGTAGCCGGCGATGTCGACCAGCACGAAGTCGCCGCGGATCTGGTGCAGCAGCCAGCGCGCGCGCTCCATGTTCACGCGCACCTGGTCGATGCGCGCGTGCACCGGCACGTCCAGGGCGGCGCGCGTGGCCGGGCCGACCGCACCGTCGGCGTCGAGCAGTTGCTCGGTCTGGAAGCGCCGCACCGCTGCCGCCAGCGTGGCATCGAAGACATCGGCATCCTGCGGCGCCGCGAGCGTCTCGCCCGCCACCTCGTCGGCCGTCAGGCGTCGGCGCAGCAGCGCCACGCGCGGATCGACCATGCCCTCGCGCAGCGTGGGGCCGGCGGGAACCGACGGCCAGCCGCCGCGCGCCTCGGTCTCGCGCAGCCGGCGCAGCGCGTCGCGCAGCCGGCCGTACAGCGGATGCTGCGGGCGCGCCTGCGCGAACGCCTCCGCGATGCGGCCTTCGCCAATCGCGACCGACGCGTCGCGCAGCCCCTGCGCGACGTCGGCGTCGCGCGGCTCGAGGTTCCAGCCCGGATCGAGGCTGCGCGGATCGACCTTGCCGCGATAGAGGTGCTGCAGCGCGGCGAAGCAGGCAGCGGTCGCGCGCAGATCGGCGTCGGCGCGCCGGGTGGCGTCCTCCAGGAGGGAGGCGTTCGGCTCCGGCGGCCGCGCCAGCGCATCGACGCCGTAGTCGCGCGGGTCGAGGCCGTCGTTGGCGAGCCCGCGCAGGGCGGCGACCAGCGCAGCGCGCCGGCCCGGCGCTTCCCACGCCGGCGCGAAGCCGCGCTGCTGGTAGAACGCCGCGACGCCCTCGACCAGGCGCGCCCCGCCCACCGCGGGCGCGCGGACGTCGGCCTCGTGCAGTTGCTCGATGCGTTCGCGCAGGCGCTCGGCCACCGCGTCGGCGGGCGGCGGCGACTGCGCGGCGCCGCGTCCCGCCGCGCCGAGCAGCCCGACGACGACGACCGCCAGCACGAGCCTTCCGATACGCCGCATCCAGTCGCCTCCGCGCGGCGCCATGCCTGCGCACGCCAGTACTGTGAACCGCGTCGGCGCAATTTGCGCCGGGCATCTTTAGCATAGCGCGCCGATGCGACCGCCCTTATTCCACCGGCGCCTGCTGGCGCCCGCGCTGCTGCTGTGCGCCTGCGCGCCGGCCTTCGCCGTCGGCACGCTGGCGCAATCGCTCAGCGCCGCCGCGCCCAGCGCGAATCCGCGCGTGATCGACCTGGCCGTGCGCGCGCAGGACTGCGCCGTGCGCAGTGGCGAGCCCACGCCGGAGCGGCTCGCCGTGATCGACTACTCGCGCCCCTCCACCGAGCCGCGGCTGTGGGTGTTCGACCTGGCGCGCCAGAAACTGCTGTTCGAGGAACTGGTCGCGCACGGCCGCAACAGCGGCGACAACCTCGCGCGCAACTTTTCCAACGCACCCGGCAGCCTCGAATCCAGCCTCGGCCTGTTCCGCACGCTGGGCACCTACAGCGGCCGCAACGGCTATTCGCTGCGCATGGACGGGCTGGAACCCGGCGTCAACGACCGCGCGCTGGAGCGCGCGCTGGTCATCCACGGCGCGCCCTACGTCAGCGCCGCCACGGCGCGGCGCATGGGCCGGCTCGGCCGCAGTTGGGGCTGCCCGGCGGTGCGCCCCGCGGTCGCACAGCGCCTGATCGACACGCTCAAGGGCGGCCAGATGGTGTTCTCCTACTACCCCGACGCGCGCTGGCTGCACGCCTCGCCCTACCTGCGCTGCGAAGGCGAGCCCGCCGCGGTGGCGGCCGCCGCGCCGCACGCCAGTGGCCGCGGCGCGGCGGCACGCTGAGTCGATCCGCGCGCGCCGCCGGCTGACCGGAGTCAACGCCGGCGCCTGCGCTGCGCGCGATCCTGACGGCATTCGCACGCGGCGCCCACGCGGCCCTTCGCCGGGGCACCGGCGTTCCGCGGCCGTCTCGCCGCATCCAAGGAGGTTCCCATGAATTCGCCCCGTCTTCCCTACACCACGCTGGCCGCCGAGCCCTACCACGCGCTGGCCCAGGTCAGCGCCGCGCTCGGCAAAGGCAGCCTCGGCAAGCCGCTGCTCGAACTGGTCTACACGCGGGCCTCGCAGATCAACGGCTGCGGATACTGCCTGGACATGCACGCCCGGGCGCTGCGCGCGGGCGGCGAGGAGTCGCGCCGGCTCGACACCCTGGCCGGCTGGCGCGAAAGCCCGTTCTTCAGCGCGCGCGAACGCGCCGCGCTGGCCTGGGCCGAGGCGCTGACCGACGTGGCGAACAGCCACGCGCCCGACGCCGCGTTCGACGCCCTGCGCCCGCACTTCGACGATCGCGAGATCGCCGAGCTGACCTTTGCGATCGCCACCATCAACGCATGGAACCGCGTCGCCGTCGGCATGCGCGCGGCGATCCCGGCCTGAAGCCGGCCAGCGGGGCGCGGCCGCGCGCTGCGGCCGCGCCCCGTCCCGTCACTGGCCGACGTTGTCGGTCGCCTCGATGAAGCGCGCGACGTTGTCGTGCAACTGCTTCAGCGACGCCTCGTGCGCGTAGACCATGTGCCCGGAGGGGTAATAGGCCGTGGAGATGTTCTTGCGCAGGCTGTCCGGAATCGGCAGGTGGTTCAGCTCGTACTCGGCGGCGAAAAACGGCGTCGCCAGGTCGTAGTAGCCGCCGTTCATGAACACCTTGAGGTCCGGGTTGTACTTCATCGCCACCGCCAGGTCCGGGATCACGTTGGTGGACTGCTGCAGCGCCTCGTGCGCGCCCGGCGCCTTGTGCGCGAAGTTCCAGTCGTCGATGTCGGCGAACAGGCGGTAGCTGCGGCCTTCGCCGAACTTGAGCTGCTTGCGCACGTAGTCGTTGAACGCGGCGACGTAGGCGGAGCTGATCGCCGCCGACTGCGGGTCGTACTGCGCCTCCTTGCTCAGCGGGTCCATCGCGGGGCCGGAGAAACGCGTGTCGAGGCGGCCGGTGGTGGTGTCGCCGTCGATCTGCAGTTCGTGCTCGAACATGCCGCCGCTGACGCGCAGGTTGGCCTTCAGCAGGTAATCGACCGGCAGGCCGGTGTACTGGTGAAGCTTCTCGGCCACCGCCTGCTTGCGCGAGGCATCGAGCGTGGCGCCGGCCAGCAGCGCCTGTGCGTAGTCGCCCAGCGCGAACTGCTCGACCTCCTTCAGGAACGGCTCCAGCTGCGCCGGCTGCTGCGGCAGCCTGTGGTGGTACCACGCGGTGGCGGCGTAGGTGGGCAGCGCGAGCACGTAGGGCAGATCGACGCCCGGGTTGTTCGCCACGCCATCGATGTCGGTGTCGAAGCTGAGGATCTGCGAGAGCAGGATCACGCCGTTCAGGTCGACGCTGTCCTCGGTTTCCAGCACGGCCGACAGCGCCGCCGAGCGCGTGGTGCCGTAGCTCTCGCCGAACAGGTACTTCGGCGAATTCCAGCGGCCGTACTTCGACAGGAACCGGGTGATGAACTGGGCGAACGCCTGGGCGTCGCCGTCGACGCCGTAGAACTGCTTCTTGCGTTCCTTCATCAGCGCATCGCGCTTGTCCTTGTCGTCGGCGTCGGCGACCAGCCGGCTGAAGCCGGCGCCCGGCGCGTCGATGAACACCAGGTCGCTGGCGTCGAGCAGGCTGTAGGCGTTGTCGATCAGGCGGTACGGCGCGGCCGGCGTGTGCGTGTCGTCGGCGGTGGCCACGCGCTTGGGCCCGAACGCGCCCATGTGCAGCCACACCGTCGCCGAACCCGGGCCGCCGTTGTAGACGAAGGTGATCGGGCGCTTGCCAGCGTCCGCGCCCTTCTTGAAGTAGGCGGCGTAGAAGATGCTCGCGGTGGGCTCGTGCTCGGCGTCGCCCTTGCCGTGCAGCACCAGCGTGCCGGCGACCGCCTTGTAGTCGATGCGGCGGCCTTCCACCGCAACCGAGCCTTCCGTTTCCGACTGCTGCGGCTGCGTCAGCGTGACGTCCGGTTTGGCGGCGTCCGCGGCCGCATGCCCGGCGGGGTCGTCCTTGGCGAACGTGGGGACGGTGGCCACGCAGAGCGCGGCGATGGCGATGCAGAGCGGAAGCCTGCGCATGGGGATTCCTTGGAAGGGACAAATGATCGCCCGCAGCATGCGGCATGCCCCGATTCCACTCATGCGCCGGAAGTCATTCGCCCCACGCACCCATGACGACGGCTCGACGCGCCCCCATGCCGCCCACGGTGCGGCCCCGGCAATTACGCGATCCTCTCCACCAAGCGCAGGTGCCCGCCACTGCCGCGGACTGGATATGCCGAAGGGCGCCCGCGCGCCGCGAACGCGCGCGGCGGTCAGCGGTGATCGTGGTCGCGGTCGCCGCGCCGATGGCTGCGATGGCCGTCATGGCCATCATGGCCGCGACCGCCGTCGCCGCGCCAGCCGCGGCCGTCGTGCCCATGACCGCGGCCGCCGTAGTCGCGGTAGTACAGGCCGAGTCCGATGGACGGGCCGTAATAGCAGCACCACGGGTCGTAGTAAGGCGCGGGGTAATAGCCATAGCCCGGGCCGACGTCTTCGTAGATCACGCCGCCGCGGCCGTAGTAGGCGTCGCCGTAATAGCCGTCGCCGCGCACGTAGCTGTAGCCGGGGTCGTAGACGCAGCCCGCCAGCAGCACGAGCGCTGCGGCAAGCATGCAGAGATGGGTCGTGCGTCGCATGGGCCGCCTCCATCGGAGGTTACGGCCACAGGTTGGGCCCGACGCCTTGAATAGGGCCTGAGCGCGGTGTGAAGGCGGGCGCCGCGGGCCTGCGCCCGCCGCACCCGGGGCCGGCTCAGCGCCGGCGGCTGCGCAGTTCGGACTTGAGTCCGACGCGGATCGACTCGTTGCCGTGGAACGAGCCGTTGAGGGCGGCGATCGCGGCGCGCGCCTCGTGGCCTTCCATCTGCAGCTCGGCGAAGCCTCTGCACTCGCCGGTGAACAGATCGCGGGAAAGGTGGATGCCGTGCACGCGTCCATACGCGGCGAACATCTCGGTCAGTGCCTGTTCGGTCATGTTGCGCGGCAGGCCGCGCACGCTCAACGTCAGCATGTTGCACCTCCAAAAAAGCAGTTCTTCCCCGGCTGCAGGGGCGGCCTCAGCCGCAATCGCGAGACAGCGATCCGGGGCCAGGGCCCCTCCCGCAGGCGTTGGTGATTCGCGGCTGATGCCACTCCCTCGCTTTGGAGAAGAACCCCGAAAAAAAAGGCGTCGGGCGGACGCAGTCCGCCCGACGCCTTGGTAGAAACCGGTGCTGCTTGCTTACTGCACCTGCACCTGGTCGGCCTGCAGGCCCTTCGGGCCCTTGACCACCACGAAGCTGACCTTCTGGCCTTCCTGCAGCGACTTGAAGCCGCTGCCCTGGATGGCGCGGAAGTGAACGAACAGGTCCTCGCCGCTCTCCGGGGTGATGAAGCCGAAGCCCTTGGCGTCGTTGAACCACTTGACGGTACCGTTCTGGCGATCCGACATAACTAACTCCTTGAAACACTTGCGTTGAATGAATGATGAAACGCGACCACGGAACATCCGGGCCGGTACTGAGGTTGCAGGGAGTGAGCGAGCGAAACGATGAAGCGGATCGGAGGGATCAACCGCATCGGGTCACAATGCACCGTGACCCTAGCAATCACAGCGCCGCCAAGGTACACCCTTTCGCGCCGAAAAGCCAATGGTGGCGGGGCATTGATTCAGGTTCTCGCCCGCCCGCCGCGGAAGCCTGGCACGCCCCGCCGACGGGCCCGCAAGCCGCCCCGCCGGCGGGTTGCGGCCCCGGCGGCGATAGGCGCCGCAGTACGGGCCGTTTCGGCGCCCGCCCGAGGCCGCCGCAGACCCCGGACGGTGCCTGCGCCGTGGCCAGGACGCAGGCGCCTGCTAGCATGTCGCCTTCCGTTCCAGCCAGCCGTCCATGCACTGCGACTATCACGCCGCGGGCCGCTGCCGTTCCTGCACGCACCTCGACATCCCCTACGCCGACCAGTTGGCGGCCAAGGACCGGCACTGCCGCGCCCTGCTGGGCGCGCACGGCGGCGCCGCCTGGTTGCCGCCGGCCGCCAGTCCCGAAGCGGGTTTCCGCAACAAGGCCAAGATGGTCGTCGGCGGCAGCACCGAGGCGCCGCTGCTCGGCATCCTCGACAGCGCCGGCCGCGGCGTCGACCTGGCCGGATGCCCGCTCTACCCCGCCGCGCTGCAGGCCGCCTTCGCGCCGGTCAAGGCGTTCATCGCCGCCGCGCGCGTAGCGCCCTACGACGTCGCCCACCGCCGCGGCGAGCTGAAATACGTGCTGGTCACCCTGGCCGCGCACAGCGGCGAGCTGATGCTGCGCTTCGTGCTGCGCTCGCAGGAGCCGCTGGCGCGCATGCGCCGGCACTTGCCCGAGCTGCACGCCGCGCTGCCGGCGCTGCGCGTCGTCTCGGCCAACCTGCAGCCGGTGCACCAGGCGGTGCTGGAAGGCGAGCAGGAAATCGCGCTGAGCGCGCAGCAGAGCCTGGCCATGCGGGTCAACGGCTTGCCGCTGCACCTGCGCCCGCAAGGCTTCTTCCAGACCAACGACGCGGTCGCCGCCGCGCTGTACCGCCAGGCGCGCGAGTGGACGCGCGAACTCGCGCCTGCCTCGCTGTGGGATCTCTATTGCGGCGTCGGCGGCTTCGCCCTGCACTGCGCCGAGGGCGCGCACGAAGCGGTCGGCGTGGAGGCCAGCGCCGAGGCCGTCGCCGCCGCCGAACGCAGCCGCGACGAGCTCGGCCTCGGCCACGTGCGCTTCGTCGCGCAGGACGCCACCGCGTTCGCGCTCGCCGCGCCGCGCGCGCCCGAGCTGGCGATCGTCAACCCGCCGCGGCGCGGCCTCGATGCCGAGCTGTGCGCGTGGCTGGACGCCAGCGGCGTGCGTGCGGCGATCTATTCGAGCTGCAACGCCGAAACGCTGGCGCGCGACCTGGCGCGCATGCCGCGGCTGCGCCTGGCCCGTGCGCGCGTGCTCGACATGTTTCCGCACACCGCCCATTACGAAGTCGTCGCCCTGCTGCTGCGCGCATGAACCGCCCGGACGTCCAGCACGAGCGTCCCGCCGAAGAGGCGCGCACCGCGGCGACGCTGGCCGTCGTCGGCGGCGGCCCGGCCGGGCTGATGGCCGCGGAAACGGCGCGCGCGGCCGGGATCGAAGTCGACCTCTACGAAGGCATGGGCTCGGCCGGCCGCAAGTTCCTGCTGGCCGGCAAGGGCGGACTGAACCTGACCCACGGCGAGCCGTTCGAGGCGTTCGTCGCGCGCTATGCCGGGCGCAGCGCCGAGGTGCGGCGCTGGCTGCAGGACTTCGACGCCGACGCGCTGCGCGCCTGGGCGCGCGGGCTGGGCGTCGACACCTTCGTCGGCAGCTCGGGGCGCGTGTTCCCCTCCGACCTCAAGGCCGCGCCGCTGCTGCGCGGCTGGCTGCGCCGCCTGCGCGAGCGCGGCGTGCGCATCCACGTGCACCACCGCTGGCAGGGCTGGGACGCCGACGGCACGCTGCGCTTCGCCACGCCCGCGGGCGAGCACCGCGTGCGCGCCGACGCCACCGTACTGGCGCTGGGCGGCGCGAGCTGGCCGGAGCTGGGTGCCGACGGCGGGTGGACGTCGATCCTCGAAGCGCAGGGCGTGCCGGTGGCGCCGCTGCTGCCGTCGAACTGCGGCTTCGACGCCGGCTGGAGCGCGCGCTTCGCCGAGCGCCATGCCGGTGCGCCGGTCAAGCCGGTGGCGATCGCCTGGACCGACCGCGACGGCCGTCCACGGTGCCGCCAGGGCGAATTCGTCGTCACCGCGAACGGCGTCGAGGGCAGCCTGATCTACGCGCTTTCCGCCGCGTTGCGCGACGCGATCGCGGCGCACGGCGAGGCGGAGATCCTGCTCGACCTCGCCCCCGACCGCGACGTCGCCTGGCTGGCGCAGGCGCTGGCGCGCCCGCGCCACGGCCGCACGCTGAGCGAGCACCTGCGGCGCACGGCCGGCATCGTCGGCGTCCGCGCCGGGCTGCTGTACGAGCTGCTGCCGAAGGACGCGCTCGCCGATGCCGCCGCGTTGGCTGCCGGCATCAAGGCGCTGCCGCTGACGCTGCTGCGCACGCGGCCGATCGCCGAGGCGATCAGCAGCGCCGGCGGCGTGCGCTTCGACGCGCTGGACGCGCGCCTGATGCTGCGCGCGCGTCCGGGCACGTTCTGCGCCGGCGAGATGCTCGACTGGGAAGCGCCGACCGGCGGCTACCTGCTCACCGCCTGCTTCGCCAGCGGCCGCGTCGCCGGCGCGGCCGCGGCCGCATGGCTGCGGACGCGGCCGCCGCGCGCCGTTGCCGCCACGCCGAAGGACTGACGCGCATGCAGATCTGGGTCGATGCCGACGCCTGCCCGAACCCGATCAAGGAGATCCTGTTCCGCGCCGCCGAGCGCGCGCAGGTAGCGGTGACGCTGGTCGCCAACCAGTGGCTGCGCACGCCGCCTTCGCGCTTCGTGCGCGCGCTGCAGGTGCCGGGCGGCATCGACGTCGCCGACAGCGAGATCGTGCAGCGCACCGCGGCGGGCGATCTCGTGGTGACGCAGGACATCCCGCTCGCCGCGCTGGTGCTCGCCAAAGGCGCGCTGGCGCTGAATCCGCGCGGCGAGCTGTACACGCCGGACACCATCGCCCAGCGCCTGTCGATGCGCAATTTCATGGACGAGCTGCGCGGTACCGGCGTCGACACCGGCGGCCCGGCCGCGTTCCATCCGCGCGACCGCCAGGCCTTCGCCAACCAGCTCGACCGCTGGCTGGCGCAGCGCCGCGCCGGCTGACCCGCCGCGCGTCAGAACGGCGGGTGGGTCAGGCGTTCGACGAACAGCGCCAGCACCCGCGGCTCCATCGCCAGCGTGAACGCGATGCCGTAGGCGGCGCCCCACAGGTGCGCGCTGTGGTTGATGGCGTCGGTGCCGCGGCGGTCCATGTAGATCGAGTAACCGACGTACAGCACCGCGTAGAGGATCGCCGGCAGCGGGAAGAAGAACACGAAGATCGTCGCCCACGGCTGCACCAGGATGAACGCGAACAGCACCGCCGACACCGCGCCCGACGCACCCAGGCTGCGGTAGTCCGGATTGTCGCGGTTGCGCAGGTAGGTCGGCAGGATCGAGGCCACCAGCGCGCCGAGATAGAACAGCACGTAGCCGGTTTCGCCGAGATAGCGGACGTACAGCCCTTCCATCGCGCGACCGAAGAAGTACAGCGTCACCATGTTGAACAGCAAGTGCTGGCCGTCGGCATGCACCAGGCCGTAGCTGACCAGGCGATACCACTGCCGGTCGCGCGCGACCGCCGGCGGCCACAGGATCAGCCGCTGCAACAGCGCGCCGTCGCGGAACGCCAGGAACGAGACGAGGCAGGTCGCGGCGATGATGGCAAGGGTCAGGCTCATGGGATTTCCGACGATGGCGACCCGCTCCTTTTAACCGATCGTCGCGCGGCGCGCGACCGCGTGCGGCTCGAACGGGCCTGGCGGAACGAACCGCATCCGACGCGCCGGAGGCGATCCGATGCCGCGCCGCGCCCGTCCCGGGCCGCGCGCGAAACCGCAACGCCGCGCCGGACTCTGCCGCGCCTGGCTGCAGTGCGCGCGACCGGCACCCGCACCATCGACGCAGCGACCCGAGCGCGCCTCGCGCGGCGCCCGTCCTGCAGCCGTTCACGTCCGCCGGGCTATACACGCCACACCGCGCCGCTGCATGCGAAACGTCCCGCGCGCCGACACGCGCGGGGGCGAGGCATACTCAGGGCCGGTTTCGGCATCCTCCACCGCGAATCGTCGGAGACTTCCGTGCGCACCACGCCCCTGTTCACGCTGCTGCTGGTCCTGTCGCTCGCCGCCTGCCAGGCGACCGTGGCGCCGCGCCCCGCGGCGACCGTCCCGCCGGCACCCACGCCACCCGCCGCGCCGACGTCGCCCGCCGTCGCGCCGCCGCCGGCGGCACCGGCACCGCCGGCCGTCGCAGCGCCGGCGCCGCGCAACCTGGCCTACCAGTGCGGCGACCGGCGCGTCGGCGCGCGCATCGACGGCGACGCGATCGTGCTGGCGCTGCCCGGTCGCGAGCTGCGCCTGCCGCAGCAGGTGTCCGCCAGCGGCACGCGCTATGCCGACGGCGAAGGCAGCGAGTTCTGGAGCAAGGGCGCGGAAGCGCGCCTGACGCTGGACGGCGGCAAGCCGCAGGCGTGCGCGCTGACCGACGCCGGCTCGCCGTGGGACGACGCCAAGGCGCGCGGCGTCGGCTTCCGCGCCGTCGGCAGCGAGCCCGGCTGGAGCGTCGAGGTCGATCGCGGCAACGCGCCGGCGATGCGCGCCGTGCTCGACTACGGCCGGCGCCGGCTCGACGTGCCCGCCACGCAGCCGTTCGGCGATCCGACCAACGGCGAAGTCGGCTTCCGCGGCAACGCCGCCGGCACGCCGGTGGAATTGCGCATCCGCCGCGAAGCCTGCACCGACGCGATGAGCGGCGAAACCTTCAACGCCAGCGCCGACCTCGGCGTCGGCGGCACGCACTATCGCGGCTGCGGACGCTTCCTGTTCTGACCCCGCCACGCAGCGCCGCCGGCTACGCCGTGCTCTCCGCGCTGTAGCGCGCCAACAGGCCGCTGCGCACGGTGGCGCGGAACACCGCGACGAAGCAGGCATAGGCCAGCACGATCTGCGCCGTCGCCAGGCCGGCCGCCCAGGCCAGCTCGTGCAGCGGGAACGGCCGCCCGGCGACCAGCGCGCGCAGCCCCTCGAACACGTACGACGGCGGCAGCGCGTGCGCGATCCACTGCATCCACGCCGGCAGCACGGCCAGCGGGTAGAACACCGCGGCGAACGGCGACAGCAGCGCCGGAATCGGCCACACCAGCCACTCCGACGCGGGCCCCAGCCGCAGCACCATCGCGCTGGCGAGGATGCCGAGCGCGATGCCGAACAGGAACAGCACGGCGACGAACGGCACGAACTGCGCGCCGTAGGCGAGGAACGGGAAGCCGAACGCCAGCGTCGCCAGCGCCAGCATCACGGCGAGGCCGACCAGGCTGGTGGCGATGCTGGTCAGCACCAGGCCGAACACGTACTCGGATACGGCCAGCGGCGTCGCGAACAGGTTGAGGAAGTTGCGCGACCACACGTCCTCGAGGAACGCGGTGGTGACGCCGTGCATGATGCGGGTGAAGAAATCCCACAGCAGCGCCGCGCCGAGCAGGGTCAGCAGGAAATCCGGGCCGTGCGGCGCGATGCGGTCGAGATAGCGCGCGATGAAGCCCCACAGCACGACGTCGATCGCCACCCACGCGAACAGCGGCACCAGCCGGGTCGGGCTGCTGCGCAAGAGGTAATACTGGCGCAGCGCGATCGCGGCGACGTGGCGCGCGTTCATGCGGCCGGCCCGGCGAACGTCAGCGGCTCGCGCGCGACGCGGATGAACAGCGCTTCCAGCGACGCCGCGCCATGCTCGCGCGGCAGCGTCTTCGGGTCGCCCTCCAGCAACAGGCGGCCCTGCGACAGGAACAGCACGCGGTCGCACACCGCCTCGACCTCGTACATGTTGTGCGAGGTCCACAGGATGCCGAGCGTGTCGCGGTCGGCGATCGTGCGGATGGCGTGGCGGATGCGCTGCGCGGCCGACGGATCCAGCGACGCGGTCGGCTCGTCCAGCAGCAGCAGGCGCGGCGCGTTCAGCATCGCCTTGGCCAGGCACACGCGGGTCTGCTCGCCGGACGAGAGCAGGCCGCAGCGGGTGCGGCGGAAACGCGTCAGGTCGAACTGCTCCAGCACCGCCTCGATGCGCGCGTCCAGCCCGCGCACGCCGTACAGCAGGCCGAAGCAGCGCAGGTTCTGCTGCACGGTCAGGTTGCCCGGCAGCGGCGCGTAGACGGCGGCGAAGTTGGTGCGCGCCAGCGCGCGCTCGCGCTCCCGCGCGAGATCGACGCCTTCGATGCGGATGTCGCCCCCGCTCGGCGCCAGCACGCCGAGGATCATGTTGATCGTGGTGGTCTTGCCCGCGCCGTTCGGGCCGAGCAGGCCGACGATCTCGTTGCGGCGCACCTCGAACGATACGCCATCGACCGCGGCGGCCGCGCCGTAGCGCTTGCGCAGGTCGCGCACGGCGAGGATCGGCGTCGCTGGCGATGTTCGCGTGCTCACGGGACGGGCGCGGTCGGAGCGGCAAGCGGTACGTGCGGACGATCTTGCCACAGCGGCGCGCCGCCCAGGACGCAGCGAGTCGAGCCCTTGTGCGGCGCACCGTGCGGCACCATCTAGGCGCCATCCTCGTTTCGGAGCGTGCCGTGACGACGCCCGTGGAAGTCCCCTGCCCGCACTGCGCGACGCTGAATCGCGTGCCCGGCACGCGCCTCGGCGAGCATCCGGCCTGCGGGCGCTGCAAGCAGCCGCTGTTCGGCGGCCATCCGGTCGAGCTGCGCGGCGACACCTTCGACGCCATCGCCGCGCGCGGCGACCTGCCGGTGCTGGTCGACTTCTGGGCGCCGTGGTGCGGTCCGTGCCGCGCCTTTGCGCCGGTGTTCGCCGACGCCGCGCGCACGCTGGAGCCGCGGCTGCGCCTCGCCAAGATCGACACCGAGGCCGAGCCGGCGCTCGCCGCCCGCTTCGGCATCCGCAGCATCCCCACGTTGGCGCTGTTCCACCGTGGCCGCGAAGTCACCCGCAAGGCCGGCGCGATGGACGCGCCGTCGCTGCGGCACTGGCTGGATCGCGCACTGGCGCAGGCCTGACGCGGCGGCCGCCTCGCGCGGCGGCCGCCCGCCCACCCGGCGAGGATCAGAACTCGGCCCATTCGCCGGCGACGCCGGCCGAAACCGCGATCGGCAGTGCGCTCGGCGCGCGCACCGGCTTCGCCGTGCGGCCGGTGCGTGCCGGCACGGCGCTTTCGGCGGCGCGGGGGATGCGCGCCGGCGCCGGCCGCGCCTCGGCCGGACCGTGTGCGTCCGTCGGCTGCGCGCGCCCTTCGCCATCGTCGCCGATGCGGAAAAAGGCGACCTGGCGCTGCAGCACATCGGCCTGCTCCTGCATCGCCCGGCTCGCCGCCGCGGCCTCCTCCACCAGCGCCGCGTTCTGCTGCGTCACCTCGTCCATCTGCATCACCGCAGTGGTGACCTGGTCGATGCCCGAGGACTGCTCCTGGCTGGCCGCCGCGATCTCCGCGACGATGTCCGTCACCTTCTTCACGCTCTCGACGATGTCCGCCAGCGTGCGGCCCGACTGGTCCACCAGCTCGGTGCCCGCCTTCACCTTGTCCACCGAGTCGCCGATCAGGACCTTGATCTCCTTGGCCGCGCCCGCTGCGCGCTGTGCCAGGTTGCGCACCTCGGTCGCCACCACCGCGAAGCCGCGGCCCTGCTCGCCCGCGCGCGCCGCTTCCACCGCCGCGTTCAGCGCCAGCAGGTTGGTCTGGAACGCGATCTCGTCGATCAGGCCGA